>JALHLL010000234.1 GCA_022844575.1 bacterium | reverse complement strand
GGGACTATAACAAGCCATCACAGGCACCGGTTGTGTTGGAAGGTCATGATAATTGGGTATATGGTGTTGCATTCGATAAAACGGGCGATAAGATAATCTCCGGCTCGGCGGATAAAACAGTACGATTCTGGACATCAAAACCCGATGTATTGGCTCGCAAAATTTGTACACGTACAAAAAGAAAATCGCTTACAGATGATGAATGGTATAAGTATGTGGGTGATGATGTGAATCAGGAGGAGATATGTCAATAAGGAAACCGCTTTACAGAAGCATTTTTCTTTTCGGCTTTATACATACGCTCTTGGCAATTTCCCTGTTGCATTCGCAAGAGTGCGGTGATATTGCATTAACGGATGCACGAAAATTTTATGAGATAGGTCAATTTGATAGGGTTTTTACAACATTAGAACCCTGTATTTCTTCCGGCTTTTCCGATAAACAAAGAGTGCAGGCATATCGTTATTTGGCTATGAGTTATTTAGCTCTCGATAGTAATGATGTAGCACTTGCCAATGTGGGACGTTTATTAAAAATAGAACCGAATTTTGAACCTGATTTATTCGACCCACCTTTGTTTATTGAACTTGTAACCCTTATTAAACAAAACAGCAAAAGAGTATTGATTACTTCTGTTTCTAAAAAAGCAGAGGATTTGTTAGCAGCGCCGGCTACCGTTATGGTGGTAACAAAAGAGCAAATAACACGTCGGGGTTATTTGGATTTGGAAGCAGTATTAAGCGATTTGCCCGGTTTTTCGATTTCACGTACCTTCGGCGCAACATACTCCAATGTTTATACGCGGGGCTATCGTTCTAATAATACCGACCGGACTATGGTTTTGGTTGATGGTGTTGAGGAAAATGATTTGTGGACGAATATTGCTTATTTCGGCAGACAATATCCTTTAAGTAATGTAAAAAGAATAGAAGTGGTTTACGGACCTGCTTCTACAATGTATGGAGCAAATGCTTTTCTCGGTGTAATAAATATTATTACAAAAGAACCCGAAGAATACATGGATGAAAACATGGATTTCGGTATATCGGCTCAAGCAAATTATGGCTCTTGGAGTACCAGATACGCCGATGTTACTTTATCAGGCAGATATTCGGGTATTTCTTTATCATTAACCGGTAGAGTGTTCCGTTCCGATGAAATGGATTTGTCACGATTCACGGATTATGATTATTCGCCGTCTTATTATGATAATTTCGACTATGCTTCGGCTTTGAGCATTACGAACAATGCAAGCAAATATGTATTGGATAATGGCCTGACAGATAACAATCCTCTTTACAACATTATTCGTAATAATGCCGGCGATACAACAGCAGTACGCCTTACAGATGCAGGAGCAAATACCGCTCGCAATCACGATAAAAGAGCTTTGCAGCAAGATGTAAACGGTAGTCCGGTTAGGTATTCTAATATTACTGACACCTATTTATGGGGTGCGAAAATTAAAATTTCGGATTTTACTTTGTCTTTTCAAACATGGCGTTCGGAAACAGGTGGCACTACATTTTACACTGATAATAATGAAGCCGGCTCGAAAAACGGTTCATTGTGGATACCTTTGCAAACAGCCCTTTACATAAAATATGAAAAACAAATAAACGATAATTTACTTATCAGTAATTTAACGCAATTCCGCTCCCACGAATTGGACGATGATACGAAAGCCGTTTATTTATTGAATTACTCTAATGGTGGAAGAAATTTATCAAGACTGATAGGGAACCGTGCACCGGTATGGATTACCGAGTATTATTATGTACTTTCCCGCCAATTAAGAAATGAGTTAAAAGCGGTTTTAACGCTTAGTTCGAATTTTGATATTATCGGTGGAGTAGAGGTTCGTTCTTCAATGATACAAGGTGATTATTTAATTTCCTATGCAGCACCTCCGGTTGATAGCGGTACCTCCTCAATAGGTACTGGCGGCGATAGTTTCGATCAGCGTGATTTGGGCTTTTATCTTCAATCAACGTATAAACCGATAGAAAATCTGAAATTTGTGCTTGGAGGACGTTATGATGATACAAGAATACGTAGTGTGAAACAATCTGTATTTAATCCGAGAATTGCTGTTGTATATACACCGGGTGATTTCGTTTTTAAGGGTATTTATGCAACAGCTTTTAAGCAGCCGGCAATCTATCAGCGATATTCTACCAATACAGCAAGAAAGGTAACAAACCCCGAATTACCGAGCGAAAATGTTAGTAATATAGAACTGAGCGGCGGTTGGAAAATTAACGATGACATTTTTGCCGAAATTGCTTATTACCATGCTAATTATGATAATGTTGTGGGCACTGTACCAGTTATCGATCCGAAAACAGGTAATCCGACTACAAAAAATGACGGTGTCGGTTCACTTCGCATTCAGGGAATTCAGGCAGCGATAACCGGACAAATTGCAGAAAATTATTCCGTTTATACAAATTTTACCTATACTGACCCTTATAATACGGAAACAGGAGAAATACGTGTTGGCGATATTCCTACATTGGCTTTTAATGTGGGTGTTGACGTTTTGCTACTTGATTATTTCAGATTTAATATTCGTGGTAACTATATAGGCGAAAGACCGACAGGTACAGGCACATCCGTTCCTGCTAATCCCTTCGGTACATTTAATTCCGTATTGCTACTTAACGGGACATTATCCGTTGAGAATTTACTACCGGATATTACTTGTCAGTTAATTGTGAATAATATGACGAATTTGGAATATTTTGACCCGGGTGTACGAAGTGCGGACGGCGCTTTTTATTCGGGCAGAACACCCCAAAGAGAACAGAACATTATGTTCCGACTAATGTAC
Organism: bacterium; assembly: GCA_022844575.1. Lineage (GTDB taxonomy): Bacteria > Bacteroidota > Ignavibacteria > Kapaibacteriales > UBA961 > UBA2353. Next base: position 2,240 of record JALHLL010000234.1, on the reverse strand, counting down.
GATTTGTAGATTCTTTTTTCATTTTTTTTACACTCAAAAGTCCATATGTCAGTGCAGGTACATTTTCACAGTATAGGCGCTTCCTCAAAAGGCAGTACCGAAAAAACTGATTTTATGTATGTAAAACCTCGTGAAATATGCTATAAAACGGATAGCCGTACATTAGCATTAGCGGATGATGAATTTACATCTACTACCTTGAAAATTATCGAGCGTTCGCTTGCAAGTAAAGGTTTGTATTTAAGGCGTGCGGTTATAGCCGATGTTGAAGAATTATTTGCATTTATTAAAAAACGCTATCCTTCCGATATAGCCGAAGAAATAAGTGCATACGATATGTATCGATTTATAAAGTACGGGCACGGTTTGGTAATCAGGAAACCCGATTCCGCTATAGTTGCTTGTTTATTTGAAGCCGGGTACGACACACCCGAAAGAACATCCTATACATTAAGACTCGGGGTCGATCAATCATTAAGCGGACTTAATGTAGGGCAAGCACTTATAGAATATTCTTGCGTTTTGGCAATGCAAAGGGGTTCAGGTGTAAAACGGGGACTTTTGGATTTGGAAAATTATACGTCGGCGCATATTCTTATTAACAAAGTGGGCTGGATTGCAGAAGCATTTTACCCTGACCTTAAACCGCTCGGTACGTGTTTTACTATATGCTTGCCATTGGATAGACGCGGTTTTCTTGGAAACAGAATTGACTTTGCACGATTGCAGGTATATATAGATCATAATACGAGAAACCGAGATTATATGATTGTCTCAGCAGAGGATATTCACACTATGAACAGTGCATATCAGGATGGTTTTAAAGTAGTTGCTTATCTGAAAAAAGGAATAATAGCGGATGAAAACAGTTTTTTCCTTTTGCCTCAGGAAATACTGTATAATAATTATTAATATTTTTCTTTTTTCGCAAATAGATACATAAAATTATGTCCGAGCATATTTTCACCCCTATCGGTCATATACACACGGAAAGAGAAAAAAAGTACGAAAGCCCTCATCAACCCGAAAAAGGTTACGAACAAAGTCCAGCAATTCTGCAACTTCTACCGAACTGTAATTATGAACAAGCATTATCGGATGTAGCCGGATTTGACAGAATTTGGCTTATTTATATATTCGACAGAAATAATCATTGGAAACCGAAAGTATTAGTACCACGAGGAAGAACTAAACGCGGAGTTTTTGCTACTCGCGCGCCATACAGACCCAATCAGATAGGTATGTCATGCGTTCGACTTATTGAAATAAAAGGTCTTGACATTTACATTGCCGATTCCGATATTCTCGACGGAACACCCGTACTTGATATCAAACCGTATATACCGACTATAGATTCTTTTCCTGAAGCGAAAGCAGGATGGGTTGAGGAACTTTCCTTATTACCCCATTATTCCATTGTAGAAAAACAATCCGTAAAAATCATATTGGATAAAGCCGGCGCAGATGAAAAACTCTTACGGAGTACGGTATATGATATTCTTCTCAATGACCCTTTCCCACATCCCTACCGACGTATAAAAAAAATTACCGGCAATGAATATGTACTTGCTATACGTTTTTGGCGCATATACTATAGTATAGAGCAGACGGACATCATACTTTATAAAATTGAACTTACCGCATCAACGGAACTTTAAAACCACAGCCCTTTCGATAATCTTACCACACAAGTACCTAACCCAATACATTAACTTATCCGGTTTCAGTATGTGATAGCACATGTTAAAGAATTTTTTAGTTATAGCTAAATTTTATATTTTTGAATCATTAAATTATATTTAGATTCAAATGAAAACATATAATGCCTTTGTACAATGTGGTGTACTCATACTCTGTTTGAGTATATTATCAGCTTGTTCGCATTTTGAACCCGATGCACCTGCCGAAGAAGATTTGTTGGATGGAACTGTAGAGGGGCTGAGTAATGAAGAAAGAGCTCAATTCCTTAGCGGTGATATTGCATTCAATGATGAGATTTTTACAAAGGAGACGGGGCTTGGCCCCACATTCGTAGCTACAAGTTGTGGTAGTTGCCATGCCGGCGATGGTAAAGGAACTCCCTTTACAACCCTTACACGTTTTGGGCAAAGCGATGAAAGCGGTAATACGTTTTTACACATGGGAGGTCCGCAATTACAAAATAGAGCAATTCCGGGCTATAAGCCCGAAACCATTCCTGCAGGTGCGACAAGCTCACGATTCACACCACCTGCAAATAC
>JALHLL010000233.1 GCA_022844575.1 bacterium | reverse complement strand
ATTATTCTTACATATTTGATTTAATAGTGAAATTGAATACGCAAGTATGTGTATGTATACTATACCTGTTTCTTTTTTAAAGAATATCAACGTTAACACAATTATACTTGGTTTTCTTTCTCAAAATTATCAATTTTTAGAACGCCCCTATACAAATTCGAAATATCCTTTTTCAAATGATAAGAACTTTTTTCCTTAGGATGGGGAGGAAAAGTTATGTACTCATTTACACATAATGCCGATGTATATATTGGATTATCCGGTAATTTCTTCAATAAAAGTAGCAGTGTTTCGAATGATCAAGTTTTTATGATGATAATAGGAACACAAGTAGGGGCTGAATATAACTTTTTACCGAGGAACGAAACTATAAATTTATTTGCACGGGGTGGATTCAATATTAACTTTATCGGTGGTATTGTTGATTATGATTATTTCTTTGGTGTATATGAAGTCCGCGTCCCATTAGCTCTTCGTTTAGGATTTGATGTAGAGCCCGGAATTCGTTTTCTTATACATTCAACACCGATTGCCTTAGAGCTTTCCGGCAATTATTATCATGCAAATCTTCTTGGTAAAAGCTATACCAAACCTGTCGTACAACCGAATTCACCACTTAGTGAACGCGAATTGAATGACGCTGCAAATCCGGACAATTCGAATGATTCGGCAAGAGCTATAGATTTTTTTCAGATTAAACTCGGCGCAAGAATTTGGTTCTGATAAATTTATTTCCGAATTACGAAAAATTAAAGGGCATGCCGAATGTATGGAAATGCCCTTTATGCGTGAAAGAGTGATGCTTTTATTTAATGAATTGTGCCTTGTGCAATACTCATCATTAATTTTCTTTTAGCTACAGGAAATAATGTTTCCGCAAAAGGAAATTCCATATCCGTTTCACAAGAATAAACAGCAGGATTCGGTAAATCGGGATATTGCTGTATTAATTCTAATTTTAAGGATCGCAAATCTTGTTGAACGGTTTGTAAAGGTAATACATCTATTAATCTTGTTCTCAATGCTCGATACTTATCTTCCGCACCGGCAAACACAGTTACTTGATAACGAAATATAGCCAATAAAGATTGTTCGATATCAGGCACCAAAAAATAGCCCTCATCAAGATAAGAGGGTATAATACCTACAGGTTGTACTTCGCAATGCTCATCCACAAAATCATAAATTGTTTTCCCTTCTTCAAGAGTCTTTTCAAGATATGGAATTGACCATTGCAGCAATTCTTTTATGGACTCGAGTGTTGCTTCCGGCTTTGTGTTAAGAGAATAAATAAGTGATAAATTCCTCAAATCAACATTTGTTAATGTACGTGGTAATGATTCATCCATTTTTTTTGACCGCCGAAATACATCGAGAACGCCATCGTGTATTTCAATAACATCAGTCAAATCAGGATAAATACAATTATGCTGAAAATGATTGTGAATTTCCTTGAGAGCGGCAAGGATTCTTAATTGAGCGGACTCTAAGTCTTTTTGTGCATCAATGAACAATGCAAAAGAAAGCCGTTGCATATATCCTCCGAGAAAAATGTTTTTCACTTCTAATGGTGATTATTTGTCTCGAATATGCAACGGCTTTCTAAATAAACAATATCACTCGCATTACTACAGTGCTAATAGTAATTGCAGGTAAATATTTAATCCTTTTTCGGATTTAATGCGTGCGCCGGTACGGGGCGTAAATTTTTCACCAAACGTACCCATGAAAGTATTTTTAATACATAAAAAGTAATATCAATTTCCCACCAGTAAAAACCGTTTCTTGTGCTTGCCTGATAGTGATGATGATTATTATGCCAACCTTCGCCCAATGTTACAAGTGCTAAGATAAAATTATTTTTACTCGTATCTGTTGTTTCATAACGACGGTTACCCCAACGGTGTGATAAGGAGTTAATAGTAAAAGTACCGTGCCATAATAACACCGTGCTCACAACAAAACCCCAAACAAGGGCTGCCCAACCACCTAATAAAAATATTACAATGGCAAAAAGTACCGGAGGAAGTATCCAGTATTTATTGAGCCACATCAGTTCGGGAAAACGTGCAAAATCGTTTATGAGTTTATACTCAGTCTCTTCTGTTTTACTATCAAGTATCCAACCGATATGAGCATACCAAAATCCCTTTTTGGGTGAATGTAAGTCTATATCTTCATCGGAATGCTTATGATGAAAACGGTGATGTGCCGCCCACCACAAAACGCCCTTCTGCGAAGAAGTTTCAGCCATGAAAGCCAAAAAGAACTGAAACCAACGACTTGTTTGATATGTTTTATGCGAGAAGTAACGATGGTACCCACCTGTTACAAAAAACATTCTCAGATAGTACATGCCGATGGCAAGACCGACATAACCCCATGAAAAATCAACAAAAAAAACTGTGATACATGCTATATGCAATATCCAAAACGGTAGTGTTTTTAGAGATAAATAAGTGGACATTAACCAATAATCCTACAATGAATAATGTGTGGAATCGTGTGAAGTGAATATGACGCTGCTCACAATCGTGAAGTGTATGATTCATTCTATATTCCAATACAAAATTACGTTGTTACCTGCTTGGATAGGGCAGCAAATGTCATACACTATCGACATTTTACCTTTTTGTAATCTTTATATTCAATTCAGTACGGGCAAATGCAGCTGCAAGTCGTAATTCCGCCATATCGTATTGAGCACCACAATGTTCACGTAGTTCACGTAAAAGTGCTCGTCTGTTGTGGGTGAGGTAATTAGAAACTTTAGCGTACAAATCATTACCAATAAGGAGCTTACGCTCCAAATGTATGCCGCCCGTTATAGCAGTTTCAAGATGCTTGGCTATTGATGTGATTTCTATATCTCTTCTCTCGGCGATTTGCCAAATCGAAAAACCTTCCCTTGCTAATCGTACACTTTCTCGAACTGTAGGAGGGAAACTTTCATCAGCGACATCTAAGTTTTCATTATCGGCTGATAAGTATTTTTTTACGGCGGCTATAAAGTGAGATGCAAAACGAGTAAGAAAAATATCATTGAGCCCTTCGATTGTCATTAAGTCATCGTGGCTTACTACTAACTTTTCAACTATCTTATTGAGACTTGTGTCCGACACAATTACTTCAGGTTCCGTATTTTCAATATTTGAAAGTTCATTACGGATATTCTTCATAATGTCAAGAAGTTGTACATCAATTTTACTATGTATTTTTTGATAGACAAAAGGAGGATAAATCGTAGTGGCATGCCTGAATCCTAAAGCTGTTATACTCAAGGTCGGAAACTGATCATTGCTTGTTTCAATTAAGGTATCCTCTAGTGCCTGTAATAAAGCAATGGAAATTTCATCATAGTTAAAATCCGATGCTATTCCGAAGGATTTCATTTTTTGCAATGAAAACTGTTCGATTTTAGGAAGTTTTTTGCCGGACAATATATCGCTTATGATTGTTTTACCGAATCTGCCGGCAGTTTCCGAGCAAACTGTTAATATAGCTTGTCTTAAAAATTCACCATCTCTATTTAGTTTTTTTATTCTTTTTTCACTCCTTTGTAAACACGATGTACATTTTCCACATTTTTCCTTAATTGAATTATCTTGGAAATAATGTAAAATAAAATTCCGTTTACAGTCCGGCGTTGAAGCATAACGTTCTACAACGTCTAATTTTCTTATCGCCCTTTCCCTTCTTTCATAGAACCCGTTAAAATCGATAGGTAAACGAGCAAAGGGCATTCTTTCCAATAATAAAGTAATACCACCCGTAGCTCCGGGTGGTTGATAACGTAGTATTCGAGCATATTCAAAGGTTCTCATTGCCGCTTCCATAATCTGCAAGGACAAATCATGTTTTACTAACATTTCCCTTATATCAAATTGCATAGGCACCGAGAGTGCACCCGCACCAACACTTCGCAAAAGTGCAACCAATACTTTTTGTTTATCCGGCTGAATATTATTAAAGTACTCTTTTATTCTCTCATTACTTGTTGTAAATTGAATGGTCGCCATACCTGAATCACCACCTTCACGAATAATATCATATCGTTGCAATAAATTCAGTATGGTTTGAACCGCATTTGAGGGAATACCGGAGCGTTGGGCAAGTTGAAATGAATCCACAAGAATCGGAGCAATCGGCTTTCCGCCTATGGGTGTTGCTTGAATATCGTAGAGTGTGTTATATACCACCTCGATTTTATTTCTATCGGGATATGTCGAATCAATAAAAAAGTCCATTAGCCGACGGTCGGTCGGGTGATATAACAAAGTGCAAATACTTGGTTTTCCGTCCCTGCCGGCTCTCCCTGCCTCCTGATAATAGGATTCCAAAGTCTGTGTCAGATCGCAGTGAATTACATTTCTGACATCGGATTTATCAATCCCCATACCGAAGGCATTTGTAGCCACCAAAACTTTACATGAACCGCTCACAAATTCGCTTTGAGAGTACGAACGATGTTTATCCTCCATTCCACCATGATATGCCAGAGCAAAAATCTTATATTCCCTTAATTGTTCGGTAAAATTTTCAACCCTTTTCCTCGAGCCGCAATAAATAATGGTGGAACCATTCTCCGTTTCTTCAAGAATATCCACAATTCTTTCTGCTTTTTTATTCGTTTCTTCCGTTTTGTATACCAGATTAGGTCGGTCAAAGCCCCTTATAAAACATTTGGGGGCTTCCATTTTTAGATTTTTCTGAATATCGAATTGTACTTCGGGCGTTGCGGTAGCTGTTAAAGCGATAATCGGCACACGCGGTATATATTCAAAACATCGTGGAATGGACATATACGACGGTCTGAAATCATGTCCCCACTCAGAAACACAGTGGGCTTCATCGACAACAAGCATCGAAACAGGTAAAGTCTGTAATAGCTCAAGAAAAGCAGTGCTCTCCAGACGTTCCGGTGCTATGTATAACATTTTATAAGCACCAAAGTGTGCATTCTGCATCCTTTGTTTAATATCAGAAGGATTGAGTGTGCTATTAATATAAGTTGAAGGAACTTTGGCTTTCTGTAATGCTTCTATCTGATCGTGCATAAGAGCAATAAGAGGCGATACTATGATAGCCATTCCTGTTCTTA
>JALHLL010000232.1 GCA_022844575.1 bacterium | reverse complement strand
GTGCTCTTCCGATCTTCGATAGATCAATATCATCTCCAAAAAATACTTTTAGATCGATACTATAATCTCCGGTTACCGTTAACCAAGTTTGGGGCATTGTTATAGTTTTTTTACCACCAGGCGGAAGATTGACAGCTTCTTGAATAGAAGAAAAGATAGGACTCCCGCCACTTTTCCGGGTAATGGTTGCTGTGCAATAATAGCTTTCAGCCGTTAAAACATTAATATTCTTTACCTCAAATGAGATATTGATTGTCTCTCCGGGTTTATATGTTGTACCATTGACCGGAGAAAAAACCTGACCGAAAGTCAGATCAGTTGCTTTTGAAGAAGGAATTACTAACAGATTCAGCAGAAGAGCCAAAACGAAGGTAGGTATTGAAAGACCTTGTTTCATATATTACCACTTTCACAAGAACAGGAAACATACATGAAAGACATATTCTAATATAAGGAATTATAAGGAATTAGCCGACTAATGAGGAGATATTAAATCGATACAATAAGCGGATACCTAAACCCTGAAGGTTGTTTGTAGAACAAAATCATGCGGAATATCTCTGCTTGAAATTAATGTAAGAGTTTTTTGTGATTTTAGATTTGAAAAGATACGAATTCTTTTTTTGCTTCTGGTTATTATTCGCCATTACGGGAGGATGTTGTCAAAACAGTTCAAAACACCCATTTTTTTGCATTTTTTTTTGAAAGAAAGTCAAAAAATGTAGTATTTCTGTAGTAATTGATTTGAAGAAAATTGCAGTAATTTTGAATGTGAACTGTATGGTGAATGACAAAGGATGATTTTATAGTAAATATACTCCGTAAATATATATGAAATATAATGTGGAGCAGTACCACTCGAAAAAACGGGCGATTTCTGAAAAGCCTTAAGAGTAAGAGTGAACAAAATAATAAAGTTGTATGTTTAGTAGTGATGGTGTAAGCGAAAGTGTGTGGACTTATCGAAGTCTATTAAACGATCCCGATATTTCGACCTCCTTTAATAATCTGGAGTTCGGTCTCGCAAATCTTCGGTTAATAACAAATAATGGTGTATTAACCGGCAAAATTTATGGTGACGGATGGTCGCTTGAACTTAAAGGTTCAGTGCAAGGCGGTACTCCGGGTACTTTATGGTTTCAGGGAAGTGGCGTTGTGAGCGGTTCATTATGGGTTTATGATTACCTGTGTTATGTAGTACCTCATATTCCAAACGGTGTTCAACAGGTTCCGGCGCTCGTCGGTAGTGTAATCCGAGCTATTCCTCATCCCGATGGACAGGGGGGAACAAGTCCGGCCGGTGTTGTGGCTTCCTTTTATGGAGTTTTACAAACGGCATAAATAGAATAATGATGTGTGTAGGGTAATAAAACGGTTTCTTTGAGCTGTTTGAGAACAATTCCTACCTAATTGAAATGCGTATTAAATAGCGTGGAAAAAACACTCAATTCAACTGTGTTTACATGTATGCTATAGTGCTTTATGGTGTAATTGATAAGAAGTATTTCTCCTTTCGGATTTTGAATAACTGAGTTAAGAATAACATTTGGGAAATTATATGAACAACACAAATGCACCCGTGTGTAATTGCAGGATTGCTGCTGTTGAACAAGAATCTTCGGGTAAAACTTCAACGAAGAAAACAATTCATTCCTTTTCATCGGTAATGTTAAGTGTCTTAATTGCTTTTTTTCCTAAATGTCCTGTATGCTGGGCAGTATATATGAGTGCTTTGGGAAGTTTCGGAGTTACCCAGATACCATATATGGAATGGTTATTACCTGTCCTGATTGCCTTTTTAGTCCTCCATTTGTGGCTATTGTATAAAAAGGTTTCGCATGAAGGATATGGGCCTTTTCTGTTTAGTCTTATAGGTACTTCAATTATGATAATCGGGAGATTTTTTATTGTCAATAGTAAATCCATTCTGATAGCCGGAATGATTTGTATAATTATCGGCTCATTATGGAGTGCTTTTTCATTCGGATCATTAAAAGCCAAGTTTTCAAATTGAAGATAAGTCCGGTATAATCAGTGTGTTTTATTTTTTAATTATTTTCTTTAACTATTTGTTTGTACTTATATGGAAAACACAAACACAGTAAGAGTTCGTCATTCTATTATGGAACTTCAGGAAATGTACGATAGCGGTTTAAATAGAAAACCGCTTGAAGATTTGATGAGAGCATGGAAAGGAATAAAAGAATTACCGCCGGAAGACCCCAAATCGTTTTTTATGTTAGGCGGATATCACGGTGAACCGTTCAGAGGAGCGGGTTGGGGGAATAATCAGTATTGGGGCGGTTACTGTAATCACGGTAATGTACTGTTCCCGACATGGCACAGAGCCTATCTTTATAAATTGGAACAAGCATTACAGAGTATTGTAGGATGCGAGGATGTTATGTTACCTTATTGGGATGAAACGAGTGATGATTCAGTAAAAAATGGTATTCCTCATGCACTTACAGACGAAACATTTATGCTGGATGGAGTTGAAATACCGAATCCGCTAAAATCGTTTGAGCTTCCCCAGCAAATATTGGATGCAATACAGTCCGATAACAATTTGTACACAAAACCTAAAGGATATAATACAGTTCGTTATCCTTTATCGGGACTTGTCGGAAACGATAAAGATAAAGCAGCAACAGAGGCACATAATGCGAAATTCCCATATCCGAGTGTCAACACAGCTCTTCTGAATCAAAATATTGTAAATTGGCTGAACGGTACAGCTGAAGTGGGTGGACAGCCCATTCCGGGTCTTGCTCCGGGTATTTACCAGCAATTTGTGCAGTGCCTCAATGCTCCGAATTACACGGTATTTTCCAATACAACTTCGGCGCAACAATGGAATGCAAATAATACAGCTGTTATGCCATTGGAGCAACCCCATAATAATATACATCTGGCTGTAGGTGGTTTTGACGTACCCGGTCAAGGTGATCTTTCGCCAATTGACGGCGCAAATGGGGATATGGGTGAAAATAATACCGCCGGTTTGGATCCTATTTTCTTTTTCCATCATTGCAATGTTGACAGAATGTTTTGGGTATGGCAGAAAAAGCATAATAATCGCCTTAACTCGAGAAATCAACTTGATGTTATAAGCGAATATCCGGGTACAAATACGGTTGATAATCAGGGACCGACTCCGGGTGTTGCACCCAATACATGGCTTGATATGACTTCACCTCTAGCGCCCTTTAAAAAAGAGGATGGTACAACATTCGTATCAAACGATTGTATTAATATCGAAACGCAATTAGGTTATACATATAGTATCGGATCATTGGATAAACCTGATTGGTCTTCAGAATCTGCCGTGTTGATGGCTGTAGAAGCACCTGCAAAACAAATTCGAGTTACAGGTATAAACCGAGCCCCGATCAAAGGTTCATTCTTAGTTTCCGTTTTTGCTACGGATAGTAATGGCAAAAAACATCTTATTGGTACGGAAGGTGTTTTAAGTCGTTGGAATGTACAAGCGTGCGCTAATTGTCAGACACATTTGGAAGTAAGAGCTGCCTTCGATTTGCCGCACAGTGTTAATGAACAGTTGGAGGGTGCTCAGTACGATGTGGAGATAAGAACAAGAGATGGGGTATTGAATGATGATACTGCGATGACAATTTTTAATCTAAGTCAGAGAATGACAAAAAAATTGTACAATTTGGAAATACGCTGAGCAATTCGACTGATTATATAGTTACAATATAAAGTAAGGGGTGTATTTCACCCCTTACTTTTTTTACTTTGAAATGTATATCAATGCTGAAATAAGTTCCGAATAAATCTTTTGGAAAAAAACTACTTTTCTCCCATGGTACTTAATATTTTGCTTTGACTAAATGTACCGCTATTATTGCTTATTTTTAATTGATAGGCATAATTCTGTATCGGTAAATTTAATTCCGATATATTGATAGGAATTGAATAGTCGCCCGTTTGTAATTCCTGATTAACTGTAGTGGCTACCTTCCTACCCGACAAATCAAATAATTCCAAAGAAACGAATCCCGAATGATGTACACGGAACGGAATTTGTGTCGTTCCGTTACAGGGGTTCGGGTAATTCTGTGCCAATGAAAATTGTCCTCCTGTTTCGGGCTCCGCATTCCGTAAACCGGAGACACCATTACCTTTTACCGTCACTTCCATAAACGAATCATATCCGTTCCCTGATTCATTTGGTGTTAAGGTAGCTAATTGATAGATATAACCATCGCTGAAAACACCGTCACTCGAAAAAGTAAGGGGGTCTATCCCTTTGGTATAAATAGATTGATTTGCGGAATAGAGTGCATTTTTAGCTGTTAGATCGAAGGTTAATTGTGAAACAGCAGCATAAACAGAACTTACATATACTTGAAAGTGTATGTGACATATGCGCCCGGTATATAAACCCGGAAATATTGTTGTAAATTCTACCTCACCATTTGAATCAGTCATTTGCCAACCTCGACAAAATGTTTTATCCTCTTGACCCGGATTTATACTGACATTATATGCTGAATATGCGCCATCTTTATTGCAGTGCCATATATGTACACGAACATTCTGCATAGGTTCACAGTTACCATCGCCGATAATACGCATTCGTAAACGCAAAGGTACGCCCGCTTCGCCGTCTGTTACGTTCTGTCGGAAGAAGAAGGAGTTATCGGTTAAATCCCATGGAAAGGGGCCTGCGGTTTCTGAAGGAATGAGTACGCAACTTCCTTCATTTTCATTTGCTTTTGCAACAAATTGAGCAGATGGTAAAGCAAGTCCCACACCCGCGAAACCGATGCTTTTTAGAAAGTCTTTTCTTTTCATTGTAATATTCCCTTGTTCGAATGTAGTACAGAGAGCCGTCGTAAGTTTTTTTGGTTTCACTTTACCGAAACAAACCATGCAATGATAGCTTAATCTATCGGTAATGTGTAAATTAAGTTAGTTTCCTCATGTAAACAAGTATATCGCATATATGGAATATTCATCGGTTTATGCACATGAACTGCTTCATTCGCATTTTAAGTATAAAGATTTTCGTTCGGGTCAGGAAGAGATAATTAAGAGTATAACAGAGGGTTATGATACGATGGTTGTTATGCCTACCGGTGGCGGGAAATCATTATGTTATCAGATACCTTCAATG
>JALHLL010000231.1 GCA_022844575.1 bacterium | reverse complement strand
CCAGACTTCTTCTATAAATCCGATGTGAATAAAACTGTAATAGGATGGACATCAACAAAAAAAAAGCTATTCGTTAGTAATTGTATTGAAAGTACAATTACTATGAAAAAAAAATACCCTGAAATTACTCACCAATATTGTGAATGTGCGTTGCAGAAAATTATGGATAGTATGACTTATGAAGAGTATTTCTCCACACTTGATAAAACGAAGGAAGAGCAGACAAAAATAGTCGTTCCCATTCTTAGGGATTGTCTAAATGATTTTTCTAGGAAAATAGATAGTACAAAATCATTGGGTATCGAGTAAGTAACGAAATAAGGTATGACGAATATTTCAACTACTAAAAATTCGTTAAAATCTTATTCAGATACTTGCTACAGTTTTCACTTCCCCAAAATCTCTTTTCTATGAAGTTTACCCCAATCTCTTAGGGCTGCAATCACTTTTTTTAATGTTGCTGAATGGGGTGTAACGGAATATTCTACCGTAGGTGGGAAGGTATCGTAAATAGTCCTTTTTACAAGTTTATTCATTTCCAAGTCTTTTAATTCCTTTGAAAGCATTTTATCGCTTATTCCTTCCACTTCCTTAGCTATTTGCCTGAAACGTTTTTTACCGTCTATTAATGAGATTAAAATCGGTAATTTCCATGTACCGCTTAATACTTGCAAAGCATCCCGTACAGCCATTAAATCTATTAAAGGACAGTCTTCGCACTCCGAAGTGGATACGCTCTCTTTTATTTGTTCGTTTTCCATAAAATAGTTGTTACTAACATGGAGGTAAGCACTAACCTTTTGTATAGTACTTACCAAAGGTTAGTAAATATAGATAATTTTGTAATGTAAACAATGTTTAGCTATAAAAAAGGTTGTTCATCATGAAAAATATCCTTAAACAATTCGCCAAAAACGGTCTAACTCTTAAAAACCATATCGTTATGGCTCCGATGACACGCAATAGGGCAATCGGTAATGTACCGAATGACTTAATGGCAGAGTATTATGCACAAAGGGCTGATGCCGGCTTGATTATTACTGAGGGGACGGCTCCCGCCCCTGAAGGTTTGGGGTATGCTCGCATACCGGGTATTTTTAATCAAGAGCAAATCGAAGGATGGCGTAAAACAACGGATGCTGTTCATAAAAAGGGTGCAAAAATCTTTTTACAACTTATGCATACGGGGCGTATAGGACATCATGATAATCTTGCAGAAGGTGTTCAGTTAATTGGTGCTTCTGCCAAAAAAGCGGCGGGACAAATTTTTACCGATACGAAACTTATGCAGGATCATCCCGAACCGATTGCCCTTTCTTCGGAAGGTATACAGTTAGCTATACAAGGTTTCGTTCAGGCGGCTGTTAATGCAGTGGAAGCCGGATTCGATGGTATTGAACTACATGGGGCAAATGGGTATTTATTGGAACAGTTCCTCAATCCGCATGTAAACGATAGAACGGATGAATATGGCGGAAATATTGTTAATCGTGCGCGTTTTATTGTTGAAACGGTACAAAAAGTAGCGTCGGCTATCGGAAAAGAAAAAGTAGGTATTCGTTTTTCTCCATACTCCACCTATGGCGATTTACAGGCCTATGATTCTAATGAGGTACATGAAACGTATGAATATTTATCAAGTGAGTTAAATAAAATAGGCATTGCATACATCCATATTTCCGCTAATCCCGATATTCCGGAAAAAACATTTACTACCATTCGACATAATTTTTCCAATACAATTATTCTTTGTAATGGGCTTACGCCCGAAACGGCAGATGAGAAATTAAGTGAAGGATTCGCTGACTTAGTTGCATTCGGCAGGGGCTTTTTAGCAAATCCGGATTTTGTTAAAAGAATAGAATTAAATGCGGAATTTAATCAACCGGATTATCAAACATTCTATTCTCCAGATGCTAAGGGATATACCGATTATGCAACCGTAGCATAATACTCTTTATTGGAAGCAATTTATATCAAGAAAGGCAATAAAATATTTTTGTTGCCTTTTCATTTATATCGTAAATACTTGCTTAGGGAATTTATTTTCCTATACAAAATGACCCGAAAATTGCATTAAGAATATCCTCTCCCGTTACTTGTCCGGTTATTTCTCCGAGCAATCGTACTGCCGCCCGAACATCAATTGCAATCAAATCATTTGAGAGTCCTATCTCAAGAGTTTTTCCTGCATTATGAAGGTGTTGCGTTGCTTGTTGTAAAAGCATAGCATGCCGTGCATTGATGAGAACATCCTGATTGCCGTCAATATTGGGACGTAAACAATCGGCAATATATCGTTTTAACTCAGGTATTCCATCACCGGTTTTTGCCGATATGGATAATGTATTACTATTTTCCAAAGGTATTGTACATTTATCCTTTTTATTCTGAATAAGTGCGAATTGTGTCTGTGGAAAACGTTGTTGTAAACCATGTAATAAATTATCGGAGTGGTACATATCAATGGAGCAATCATTAAGTACAAGTATTAAATTCGATTGTTCAATTATTGATTCCGCTAATTGTATCCCCTCCATTTCTATAGCATCCTCTGTGGAGCGTAAACCGGCGGTATCGAATAACTTTATGGCAATACCTTCTATAAATAATGATTCTTCAATAAAATCGCGTGTTGTACCGGGTGTATCACTTACGATTGCGCGGTGTTTTTCCAATAACGCATTAAATAATGATGATTTTCCTGCATTCGGAAATCCGACCAATCCGATAAAAAAGCCCGAACGGAGAATTTGTGCCGCCCGAAATCCATGCGCAAGATTTGTGCATAAATCGGCAATATCATTCATTGTATTGCGAAGTGCCGTTCTGTCAACAAATTCAATATCCTGTTCCGTAAAATCCAATTCAAGTTCTAATAATCCGCATAAGCGTATTAATTCATTACGTAATAATTCTAATTTTTTGGTAAAGCCACCCAATAATTGCCGAGCCGCCGTTTGTGCGCCAATTACAGATGATGAGTGAATAATATCCGCAACAGCTTCCACTTGCGTCAAATCTATTTTTCCATTCAAAAAAGCGCGTCGAGTAAACTCTCCGGCTTCCGCAGCTCTTGCACCACTATTGTACAGTGTATTTAATATTTGTTCAACAATAATCATGCTACCGTGGCATCCGAATTCTACGGTATCTTCTCCGGTATAGGAATGCGGATTTTTAAAAACAGTTGCTGTTACCGTATCAATAACGGTATTGTTCAGTAGAATCGTACCATAATGTACCGTATGCGAACTTGCTTCGCTTAATGTAACTTTTCCATTGAAGCATTTATCGGCAATCGTAAAACAGTTTTGCCCACTTAAGCGAATAATTGCCAAACCGGCTGTTCCGGGTGGTGTTGCCAATGCACAAATGGGTTCATTATTATGAGTCATTTTCAGAAGAAGAGAATTGCGCGGGGGGTTAGAAGTACATCAAGTCGTTTTTTTTCGGTACCGTTTAACGATCGAACAGATACCCAGCCATTATTCTGACTAAATTCGGGATATGCGGCTATCCATAAATCACCCGTTTGCGGATGTCTTTTTATATTATGCCATATTTCCTTGGTCGAATTGCGTGTAAAAAGTAATTGCGGTGTATTTGAATGTTGTAATGCAATTACCCAAGTTCCGACGCTGTCAGTTATAAAAATCGAATCCTGCTTCGTATTAAACTCCGGCGAACTCGGGCTTCTGAAGAGCCAACGATTTGTTTCTTGTAAAGTTCTGCTGTCATATCGAACCAAGCCGCCTTTTAAGCCGATAGGGGTATTTACATTGGAATACATAGCGTAAAGCGCAAGTCCCTGCTCAGCCAAATGTACCGATCGAACATTTATCAGATTAGTAAGTAACGCGGTCTCTTTTTTTGTATTTCGGTCAATAACGGAAATTGTACTTGCCTTAGGTTCATGTTGTCTTAAATCACCATAACCGGAATTTGCGACAAAAATTGTTGTTTCATTAGCGGCAATACCTTCAGGACCGGGACCGACTTTTATCACTTCACCCCGTTTTTGCATTGTCTTCGGATTAAATTCCTGTATATAATCACTTACAAGTGTACAAAACCCGACAGTGTCATTCAGAATTGTAAGGCGATAAGGTTCTTCTTTTTTGTCGAGTATAAGTCTGCCTAAAGAAACACCGTCACTAAGACGAATTTTTTCAATCGTTCGCGATTTTGTGACAGGGATATAGACGGCTTCGCCGAAAGCAAATAAATCATTTCCGGTGTCACCAAGTCTCAATCCATTATTCTGCTTTGCAAAGTAATCGTTAATAGTATTGCCGGTATTTTCATCATAACGTGAAAGTGTGGAGTTATCCATCCCGAGTAACCCTTCACACAGAATATAGGCACCGTTTTTTCCGGTAGTAATCGTCAAATCGGAAGGGAAGTCCGGCTCGCCTACACAGCCGCAAGCAAGAATTATGATGAGTAAGGATAAATACTTCATGTTATTGCTTTTTTCGTCGGGAGACAAACATTCTCAATAAATTCTCTACATCGTCGGCGCCTTTAATGCCTGTGGGCATGGACATAAAATCATTGTTATTATTATTGCCTCCATACAATCTGTCTCTTTCGTTTTCTTCATCCTGTTTCGAGTACATAACCATAACAGCATAGGTAATAAGCAACACGAACTCTAGTCCGAGAGCCGAAAGAATAATAGACGGCTCAGTACCCGGTATAAATTTTAGACCTCTGATACCTATGATAATAATGAGTGCAGCCGCGCCGATATACACAAATCCTAATATAGTATTACTGTACTGTACGGTAAAGTAATGCCTCATATAAAATTTCATCGCACCGCGCAAACGTATAATTGACATAAATCCATTGCTGTTTTGCCATTCGAGTGCTGCCCTTATTGACTCCAAGTCAGAATATCGCATTTCAATCGAATTGGCATAATCGTGCAGACGTCGTACATCGGAAGTGAGTATCGTATCTATTATCTCTTCTAATTCCAGATCGGTATGTTCCCCATAGAGTACAACTGCAATCTTATCAAGTGCATTCACAAGTTCTCGATAGATTTTTTGACGCAAAAGCCCGAAAGATTTTGGAAGAAGAGCCGATAAAAGTGCCGCAATGACAACGGAAAAAGTTACTATGAGAGGAAAAA
>JALHLL010000230.1 GCA_022844575.1 bacterium | reverse complement strand
AAGTGGGTATGTCTTTTCTCATAAACATATCACTAAGCTACGTTTTTGAGTAAATCGAATATACTTTTTGCTTTATTCGGCATATATTTGCGATGAAGTGACTAAAAAAGATATGAAGTATTTATTTGTCCTGGCAGTTATTTTCAGCGTTATTACGGAAACTCAGGTAACTGCTCAGAGCGTTCTTCAAAATAAAGGCAATACCGATACGGTGTTCAGTCATGTATCCATGCACGATACGCGACTTGTGTTCAGACCACTTATAGCAAACCCGTTTGAGGCGCGTGTCGGTACAATGTATCAAGCGGATGATAATAAACTTCGGCTTGACATTGGTAATACCATAGACTTGATACGTATAGCCCCAAATATTTGGATTGGAGCGGATTTCTACACCTTTACTCGTTTAAGAAGCGAAGGCAATTTCAAATTTCCCGTAGAAACATCCGATTACTTTTTCGGACTTAATGCTTCCACCAGCCCCATGCGTATAGGATCATTACCTCATCCATTAGCTTTCCGCTTACGATTGGCACATATATCATCACATATGGTGGATGGTCTTGCCGATAAAACAGGTAAAATCTCGCCCTTACCCTTTGTATATAGTCGAGAATTTGCCGACTTTACGGCTGCAATGTGTATGCGTTGGTGGCGCCCTTATATAGGTATACAATACATTTGGGCAACACAACCGCGTTCCCCCGAAAGATTTATGCCCTCCATAGGTTTCGATTTTGAACACCCTATAACAAAAAGAATGTATATTCATGGAGGTATAGATTGCAAGGCAGTAGGGATAAACGGAGTTTTTTCGGGTCAGATAGCAGGACAAACAGGTTTTTTATTCTATAATGATAATAATACCGCTACAGCATTAAATGCTTATTGGTTTAGCGGTCGAAGTATGCACGGTATGTTCTTTGCACAAAATGATACGTACTTTGCCATAGGTTTACAGGTAATGTTCTAAGAAACATAATTAAATACTTTCATAAAAAATAATATGTCGGAATTTTCTCCTTTTGATTTTCATTTGAATATTGCCCCGATTACAAGTGCTGTTGTTACAACACTTGATAAACATTATCCCGATGCGATGATTCAATGTAATGAAGAGGAAAAAATCATTAGAATTAGCAATACAAAACTATCGAAGGATATTCTCGACACTATTCGCCTTGATTTGCTTTTTTATGATAGAAACCCTACTTTACCATTAGAAAACCTCTGTTCCAATTTAAGTAATTACAAACCGCAAAATGAGTCCCAAGAGGAAATGCTACTGTTTGCCCAAAAACTTATCTCATTCAATGATGACAGCGTAGGGGCGGGGCTTTATATTTATGGTGAAGCTGGAATCGGTAAAAGTCATATATCAGTAGGAATCAGCAAACAATTTATGAAAAGAGGTTTACAATCAAACTTCCAATTTGCCGATAGGTTTACATTAAGTACATCAACCAATCTACAACCCGGACAAGTATGGATAATTGATGATATGAATAGCGGTTATCACCTTTCATCACGATTATTCAAACAGGTTGTACTCAATGCCCATGAGCGTGGCGGCAGGGTATTTGTTACGAGCAATAAAGATTATGATGAATTGATGACCGAAATGTTTGTGGGCGATACGAAAGCGAATCGTGTACGCTACGAAGATAGGACTAAAGGAATGTTTAAAATTTTGCATGTGGTTGGCGATAGCCGCCGTCAAGCGAATGCTTGGTATTTATCGTAAAAAATCACAACAGATATGATAGAATGTACAGTAATAGTAAAAAATCGCGCCGGCTTACATACACGCCCTGCCGCAATGCTAGTAAAACTTGCCGCAAAGTATAAATCCGATATTTACCTTGAACGCGACGGCATGAATATCAATGCCAAAAGTATAATCGGTGTCATGACCCTCGCAGCCGAGCAAGGTGCTAAGTTATATCTCCGCGTAACAGGAGCTGATGAGGATACCGCGCAGTCCGAGATAATTGAATTTTTCAATAATGGGTTCGGAGAGTTATAAGCTGTTAACCTCTAGCTACAAAACTCCTGTGAATCCGCCTCGCATCATTTACGGTGGAATTTGGACGACCATTATCAGAACAGACTTCCTCCCGGTTTGTACTACTGCACTCTAAAGGACAGTTATGGCTTACCTTTGTCGAATCCTGTGTTTATACTCTATTAAATGTTAAAAAACAGCCCGTATCATTCATTTGTCTTGAAACAAAGAGCACTTTTCAGTATTATTACATTTTGTAACTAATAACAACCCCTAAAATGTTTATGGCTGATATTTACGCATTGATATGGAAATCCGAAAAACCGGATGAAACGTTCATACAAGAAGAGTTTACCAATAGAGTACCTCGTCTTATGGAATGGTTAAAAAAACTAAAGACTGAGGGGCATCTTATTGCTTGCGGAGGTGGAGGTTTTGAGAGCCATAGCGGAGGTCTAACCTTAATCTATGCCGATTCGCCTGAACATGCACAAGAATTGAGTAATGGCAGCCCGATGAATGAAATCGGTAAAACCGAAATTATGTTTTGGGATGTATATTATGGCAACCTTGTTCAACTCAGTAATGAAAGTAAAATTTCTACACAGTAATTCCATTGAAAAATTATTTAACGATTTGTGTATTTTTATACAAATCGTTAATTTCGACTTGTTCTTGTGAGTATAGTAAGTGTATCAAATCTTACGGATGTCGTAGTTACATTATAATACGACGATAATGCCCCCATACAACTCTTCTGTATCGGGGTAAAATATATAACCTTGCGATGTTGTTATTACTTCTAATTCTCTCTTAGTAAGTTACTCAACAGGTACATACTATTTTGCTTTTCAGGCATGTGAAGCTATCTACAAGGTGCATGCGGCGCCTTTTATTCTCTATTTTAATTTATTTATAAGGAGTTATTTATGTCTCGTCCGGTTCATTTTGAAATCATTGCCGAAGATACACAACGTGCGGCTAAATTTTTTTCCGACATTTTCGGTTGGAATATAAATTCTTGGGGTGATGGCGATAATTACCTCATGTGCTCCACAGGCGAGGGCATGGGAATTGACGGTGCTATCGCCAAAAAAGGCGAAGGTATGAACCAACCTATTATCAATGCTATTAGTGTTGATTCCGTAGATACATATTGCGAAAAAGTAGTTGCTGCGGGTGGTGCTATTACAATGCCCAAAATGGCTGTTCCGACTATGGGCTGGGTAGCATATTTCTCGGATCTGGATGGAAATGTACACGGATTGTGGCAGAACGATCCGAATGCTGCATAAGTAGCTTTTTCCTTTCTTAAGTCCGAAATTAAGATATATTTCGGACTTTTTTTTGCTCTCATAATGCGGAAGGAATTTCCATGCGCATTGAATTGAAGTATGCTGTTATTACAGACATAGTGGCGTTTCTCTGGATAGTTGGCTGAGTATTTACTCGGTTTATATACAAAATATATCCATCTCTATGCATACTTGACCAATCTATTTATTCTTATACCGATATATTATACTTATAAAACTATCAGCGATAAGAAAAAAGAAAATAACGGTATTATAACCTATCGTCAGGCTTTTTTATCAGGTTTCTATAGGCACTTATTGGTACGCCTATTGCTGTTCTAGGACAATATATCTATAGTGAAATTATTAATCCTGATTTTTTCAAATCTATGATTGACTATACCACAATAGTCGCAGAAAAAGAAGGTTATGATATTGTAATGGCGCGTTCTAAAGCTGAATCTCATTTTTCCTTGAGTTCATACTTGTTCTTGTCGGCTACTGTTCCTCCCATAGGAGGTATTTTATTCTCTTCAATTATAGCATTTTTTGTACGTACAAAAAACATTTCTTCCATTTAATCAAGGTAATTGTTATGGCTGTTAAAGGAATTGGTTTAGGTAGTATCTATGCTTCCGATTATTCGCAAGCTGTCACCTTTTACAAAGACATCATCGGCTTGGATAATATGTCTCCTATGAATGATCATTCTTGCTATTTTTCACTCAATGATTCACAGGGGATATATTTAATCGGTGGTTGTGAACCTCTCGAAAGACACAAAAAAAACGTAGGGTGTACATTGGCTCTTGAAGTGGATTCTACCTCTGAAATATTTCAACGCTTAAAGGAGAATGCCGTAAAGATAATTCACGATGAGCCCATAGCAATGAATGATACCGACTATTGGTTTCAGGCGATTGACCCAAGCGGCAATATTATAGAATTTATCGGCAAAAAATAAACTATGGTATTAAAAGGCGGACATATTGAATTATTCGTTCAGAATATAGACGAGAGTTTTCATTTTTATCACTCAATTCTCGGTTGCCCTTTAATTGCCGATCAAGGTAGTGTACGGTGGCTGGCATTCGGCGGACATGAATTATTACTAAGACCGGGGAAACCTCCTACAGGTTCTTCTTATGCTTCAGCACCATTCGGATTGGTACTCTATACCGATAATCTCGAAGAAGCTAAAAATACTTTGGAACAAAAAGGTATTGTTTTTAAGGGTACTGACGGTAGCGACAAATGTTTAACCTTTACCGACCCCGACGGACATTGGTTACAATTGGTTAATCCTGAAGATCATTAAGTAAAAAGTATAGCCCTAATAAAAAAGGATACTTCAAACGAAGTATCCTTTTTTATTGTCTAACCTAAAAACGGTTTATTGAACAATTATTCTTTGTGAGTGTGTTTGCCCATTCTGTGTAATATTAACAAAGTAAATACCCTTCGGTAATTCCGTTAAGTCCACCGGAACCTCAACTGTTCCTACGAATGCCGTCTGATCTAATGACATTACTTCTCGTCCTTCCATATCCGTTACAGCAACAGATATGTTATCGGTAGTTGCGGAGTTAAAACGAACAGTCGCAAGTCCGCTTGTCGGGTTGGGGTTAACCGCGATTGCTTCAGGTGTCATTTGTGTTGTTGATTGTTCGGTACCCGCTTTCGGCATTGATGGGTTTTCCGCACAGCGTTTTTCCAATGTGGAAACTAATTCACGACGCGTCTCTGCCAAACTGCTTAAAGTTATGTGCATCATCGATTCTTCGCCATTTCGCTTATACGTTACAGCAACTCTTTCACCGGGTTTATGTGCCGTTACCGCTTTACGTAATTCTGCATAGTTTTTAACCGG
>JALHLL010000229.1 GCA_022844575.1 bacterium | reverse complement strand
AGAAAAAACCAAGTCCGGCTAAAAACTTCCAAATTTCCATGGTTTCTACACTGTAAAATTTTCACCATAGCAAAAAACGCTATGCACATTTTGCAACCTAAACACCGAAAAAACAATACACGTATCAAATGACTACTACCCAAAGTAATGGGAAACATAACAAAAGTTAATTCAAAAATGGCAGATATTCACCACAGAATAGCTAACAAATGTCAAAGTATAATACGGATGTAAAACAAACTTTATCGTGCATTGAAGTGGTACTGCCTTGAACAACCTATACATTGCTACTTTGAGAAGATGATGAGTCCGTAAAACTTTAGTTGATATTCTTTTTTCGACCATCTCATTGGCTTTATCTTCTCTCATTGCTCCGGTAACCTACAATGTACGTTATGTGTGAAAACGAAGCAATAATAACTACACCTATCATCATTGCCACAAACAACAGATCCGATAAAAGACTCCGCTAAGACCGTTTCGTCTGCTATGTGTTCTGCAAAACAGGTAATACACCAAGCCACCTTTCCTTTTCAATTTCACACATCATACCAAACATACCATTCCATTTGTTTATAGATAAGTTTTATCTTATAAAAAACCATTAAGATATGTTAATTATATCTCACCGATCCGAAAAAGTAAGATAAAGTACTGATTTTTCTTTATATTTCAATCTCTTAAATTAGCACAATCATTCCCATACGATGGCAATGACATTTGATGTATAGTTCGACGATGTAATAAGCATCGACAATATTC
The DNA here is from genome assembly GCA_022844575.1 of bacterium. Classification (GTDB taxonomy): domain Bacteria; phylum Bacteroidota; class Ignavibacteria; order Kapaibacteriales; family UBA961; genus UBA2353. Next base: position 4,463 of record JALHLL010000229.1, on the reverse strand, counting down.
ACTACACCAAATAGTATTATGCACCTCATTTATTTCGTTCTTCTATTCATGTTCTTATCATATCAACACACGGATGCACAGGGTATTATTCATTCCAAAACGGAAGCACACCCTATAACGGATACAGTTCACGGCACTCTTATAACAGACAATTATCGTTGGCTTGAGGACAAAAACTCCCCGAAAGTAAAGGAGTGGACTCATGAACAGCATAATTCAACGGTTCAATACTTAAAAACATTACCTCAAATTTCGGGGCTTGAAGAGGAAATTCGCAGCTACTTGGAAAGAGAAATCGTATCAGCTCCTTTTTTTGTCTATGATAAAGAATTCTTTTATAAGCGCGCAAAAAATGAATCACAATCAACGCTTATGATAAGAGAAAAGAACGGAACCGAACGTGTTTTGTTTAATCCCCTTTCTTTAGACCCTTCAGGCAAAACGGCAATAGCATTTAAGGAGTTCACCATTAAAGCCGATAGAGTTTGTATAGGTACACAAACGAAGGGGTCCGAAATAAATATTGCTCGGCTTATTGATGTACAAAGCGGTAAACAAATCGGGCAAGAGTATCACAATATAAATGGTTGGGATTGGGCGGCAGATGAGGATTATGCCTATATAAGCATTCGTTCCAAAGAAATTGTAGCCAAACAGGAGCCGATAAAAACATATAAACTAAAAGTGGGTGAACCCCTTGAAAAGGCACAATTTCTTATCGCTCCGAATGATGCTAAGGATATTGCTTATGTTTATGATTTGAAAGACACTGCATCAAAAGATAATTTTACCATATTTACAAAAGGCGATTTTCTTAGCAATACAATGCATATACGAAATGCCAAATCAAATGATGAACCCAAAGAAATATATTCGAGCAAAGAATTTCGTACTTATCCGTTTTTATGGAAAAACAAACTCTATTTCTTCACAAATCATAAAGCACCTAATTATACAATAATGGTAACCGATATTGATAAGCCGGAATTCCATAATTGGAAAACCCTTATTCCCGAAAGTAAAACGGTGCTGGAAGGTTTTGAAATTACATCCGATTATATTCTTGTTCGCGATAAAAAAGATATACTAAGCAGGATTTTGGTCTATGATTTTTCAGGAAATTTCATTAAGGAATTAAGTTTACCCGAACTCGGAAATGTAGGCAGTACAAGCTATCACGAAGAAACAAACATGATTTATGTTTCGCTCACTTCCTTTACGTCGCCAAGTAAATTGTATAAATTAGATGGCAAAACACTTACATGGACTTTCGTTTATCAGGAAAAATCACCGATAAACACAGATAATATTGAGGCAAAAATTGTTTTTTACCCAAGTAAGGACGGCACAAAAGTGCCTATGTTTATAGTCCATAAAAAGGGTTTAGTTCTTAATGGAAATAACCCGACTTTATTATACGGATATGGCGGATTTAATAATGGAATATCACCCTCCTTTATCGGCTTAATGGCTTCCTTTATCAATCGCGGTGGTGTTTATGCGCGTGCCGGAATAAGAGGCGGCGATGAATATGGCGAATCATGGCATAAGAACGGTATGCAATTTAAAAAGCAAAATACTTTTGATGATTTTATTGCCGGCGCGGAATATTTAATAAAGGAACAATATACATCAACACAAAAATTAGCATGTGAAGGCGGAAGTAATGGCGGCTTATTGGTCGGTGCTGTTGTAACTCAAAGACCCGATTTATTCAAGGTTGCAGTCAGTTCGGTTCCTTTGCTTGATATGGTACGTTTTCACAAATTTCTTATAGCTCGATTCTGGATACCTGAATATGGCGACCCTGATAAAAAAGAGGATTTTCTGAATATTATGCAATATTCGCCATATCATAATATTCCGAACGATAAATCACTACCCGCGCTTTTTGTAACGGCAGGTGAAAATGATGTGCGTGTTGATCCGCTTCATGCAAAAAAGTTTGTAGCGGCAGTACAGAATAATAAGGCACAAAAAAATCCCGCCTTATTGTATATGGAATTTGATAGCGGACATGGCTCCGGAAAATCAATACAACAGCAAATTGATGATATTGCCTATAAGTGGCGGTTTGTTATGAATAACTTGGGAATGAAGTAGTTTATACTTCTTAACCAATAATTAGCATTTTACATACTTTTCGACCGTGCTATTCGCTTAAAATGACCTATTGAATCAATGATTCTGTAAAAAACTTTTTTTTCGGAATCAGGTAGAATTTGCCATTTATTATACTTTTCTCTTGAATCGCTTTTGATATCATAGACACCAATGGGTTCCTGTGTGCTATATACCATATGGAACTTACTACCATAAATACCAAATCCCTCATCACCCCAATGTCGAACATCGTTTGTATTGGATGCAAAAACATATCGGCTATCTTCTATCGGTGAAAGTAAGGACTTACCCGATAACGATGCTTTATTTTTTGCTTCAGGCGGAAAATGCAAGAAATCAAGAATTGTCGGTACAATATCAATATTACATATTTGCTTCTTTTCATTTGCACGGAGTATAGCATACTTCTCGGAGTTTTGCCTTCGCCAACGCGGAGGTACGTATATCATAAATGGTATGGACATTATATCGTCATAAAAAGAATTCACACGCCCCGGCTTATGTGTAGCGAATTCCGTTTCTCCATGGTCTGAAGTGAAAATAATAATCGTATTTTCCAGCATATCTTTTTTCTTCAACAAAGTATATACTTTTTTATACGAAGCATCAAGTATATATAAGGCATTCTCATATTTTACTGAAAAGTTCGGTTGATTCTCTAAATAATCGCTATGCTGCTGAAATGGTCCATGAAGAGCATTTGTATGATAAATACCTAAAAATCTCTTTTTAGGTGGAATTGAATCTAATGCACTCGCCACGTACTGTGTCATTGCTATGTCATCAACACCCAAATCATTTGCTTTAGGCAATGGAGTCCGATCTGCATTTACAGTTATTTCGGGTGGTGAAGAAAAGAAAAAGTCATCAAGATCAGCCCAAGAGAAATGTTGTGAACTGACAAAAAAAGTCTTCATACCGAGAGTGCTTGCCCAATTCCAAACAAAAGGTGCCGTATGAAGTTTTTCATTCGGCTCCCAAGGCGGTACACCCGTTAATAATGAAGGCATACTCACATCGGTTGCATTGGAGTTACTGAATGCCGATTGATAAACAAGAAAATTATCCGGTTCATTTTCTACCCACGAACGAAAAAAGGGCATACAATTATCTGCTTTATCATACAGCCATACATAGTTTTTTCCCCATGATTCATTAACCACTATAAGTATGTTCCAGTTCTCATTGTTACTCTCTTTGTTACTGCAACATTGCACACCATGTAAACATTTTTTATGATCGGCAGGATGCAATTTTTGCCCATATTTATCCGCTTCAAAAAAATATCTCAAATAATTCTTTAGGGCAAATACCAATGCTACATCCGCCGATATTTTTTTGCCCTTTATTACTATTCGTACCTGATTTAAAATTATAAAGTGCAAAAGAAGACTAAGTACGGCAATACTTATATAAAAAACTTTTCTTTTTTCTGCGCTATACGCCAAACTTTGTTTAGGATACCATACAAAAGTACAAATACACCACAGTGCTAAAAAGAAAACACCATTCTTATTTAATAGATATGTATTAATAAATCCGGCATAGTATGTCGGATTATCAATAGCAAACTTCAACATCGAAACATTAACCGTTTCGCCTAAAGCACTAAAAATAAAATAATGCGACGCTATAATCCATGTTTGTCCGAACGCTACAACAATAGATGCTATCTTTTGGCTTCTACTCGGTAATGCACGCATTATATATGCGATTGAAGCAAACAAAAGGAAACTCAACATTATATTAATACTATAAACATAACCGTTCCACACGGTAACGGGGATGCGAACACTATATATACACCAGTCCAGAAGATGAAAGACTATAAAAGCCCATAACCAAGAGGCAGACTTCAATCGGTTGGTGCCAAAACCAAACGGCAATTTCATTTTTCCTTATACGTCGTTTCTTAAATGAAAGTAAGTATCAATATTATCATTTCGTAAAATTAGGAAAATCATTCGATTTTTCATTCTGTACTTTATATCTTTACCTTCCGAATTTATATCATGACATCAATACCTTTTCGTTCTCTTAAGGGATTCTCTTCTCTCTTTTGTGATTTTATTGAAAGAAAGGAGTTCATCCTCTCACGCTTTCCAAATCAATACTATAATACCCAAACGGAAGAGGAACTACTTCACGCGGCTTCTCAATTCTCGCGTACAAATCTTTCAGCCGCGTTGAACTTTACAATGTCTCATGCAGACATTACCGAAAAAACAAAAAAACAATTTGACATTCATACAATCCGGAAATTCCTTTGCAATTGTAACGGGGCAACAGGTGGGGTTCTTGGGGGGCCCCTTATATACATTCTATAAAATTGCAAGTGC
>JALHLL010000228.1 GCA_022844575.1 bacterium | reverse complement strand
GTTATGAGTACGATTCTGAAAGTATAAACAGATATATTGAAAGGTGTAAAACTAAAAAAGTGCTTTTCAATATTCGCTACTGTTTAGTCTATTGTGAGGAAATCAGTATCGAAAGGGAGCATTGTCATATTGCTAAACATAGGAAGTAACTATATATTTGATATAATTACTTCCTATATTGATTTGTATATTTACCTGAAATGTATAAATGATTTATAGAATCTGCTTTTTATCATATTATCATTAACTGAAATCATAAATAATCCGGTAGGGAAATCATCTAATGAAATACGAATTTCCGTTTTGTCGGCGTTATGGGAGGAATGCATCGTATTACCACGAATATCATAAATAGCAATATCGAAAATTTGGGTTTCCCTTAATTGTCTGATAATAATGGACGAATTATTATATTCAACAAAAAATCCCGTCAATTCATCATTATGTACGTTAAGAGTCGGCGTATTGGCTCTGCCCGGGGTGCCGTTTTGTTCACCATTCGCATACCAGTTGGTTGCAATAGTATTGTCTGATTCCGGTGATTTTAGTTCGAGAGATTGTCCCGTCCCGTCCGCATCGGCATCCCAAGGGGTAGTAACACCGTATTTAACACTGTCAACTAAAATACTTTGTGCATCAAAAAGACGTACTTGATCACCCCTGCCGAATCCGAAATCAATATTTCCTAATATAAACTGCGGACGTGAATAAAATTGCAAGAATAAAGTCGTATCCTCACAGATTACATAATGCTCATATGGGTTGATAACGGTGTTTTCAGGAAAAACATATTCATGATCATCATCGTCGTCTTTTAATATCCACTTTCCTATATCAACGGAAGCATTACCATAATTCGTTATTTCAATCCAATCCTTACAATCCTTATCATCATGCGGCTTATACATAATTTCATTGATTACAATGGATTGTTCATTTGTAATTGCCGATGAATCAATCACAAATTCCGCAATAATGGATTCCGTTTCATCAATGGGCGAGTACATAATTTCCTTTGTGGATGAAAATACGGAATCCGCTTTCATCCAACGTAAAAATTTCCACCCTTTATTTTCCTTTACATTTAACTTAATAGGTATTTCCTGAAAGAATAAACCGGAATTTGAATTATCCGTTGAAACACTTCTGCTTATTGTTACTGTATTTCCTTTATTCTCAGGGTAGCTTTTGGCCGTAATATGAGTAATTCCCTTTAACTTAAAAGTATGTATTGCTTGATTTCTTACAATAGCGGGTCTTTGCGTGCCAAAATCCTTAATTCTCTCTATTTCCTTATCCCAATCCGTCGTAATCATTTGCCAGCGTTTTCTATGATCAGACATTTCATCTTTTACTATTGCATTCAAAGAATCAATAATTGATACGTATGATCTCTCCGAAAAATGTGTATTTAATTCATCGGCAAGGCGTACTAAGAAAGTGTTTCTGCAATTTTTATTAGTGAAAAATTTTCTCCACAGAATGGTTGTGATGGTATCATTTGCCCAATTGGTTTGTTGAGGGCTAAGAATTTGATGGAATATATCCGCATCAAATCCCCATGAGGAAGCATGAGCAAGGTCGGTATCGTATAGAATAAATCTCCACGGACTATTATCGGTAGTATCCTGCCATAATTTTACATTGTTGCCGGGGAAATCCCTATTTCCGATAAATACTTGCAGAGCGGTATAGAGATAGAATTGCTCCATATTTATCGCAGCCGAACATTGGCTGAATACGGAGTCAATCGTGCAATCCGATTGAGAAAGTTTATCTCTCCAAGCATGAAATGAACGCGAATTGCCATATAATGGATTACCGGCCATTCCTACCATTGAAATATGTTCTTTATCTACCGAAAAGTTTTCTGCTACATATTCATCGCCGGAACTTTCTTGAAGCATATAATGACCCCAGTAATTTCCATTGATATATACTCTTGCCGGTGAAAATTCCTGATAATCAAGACCCGAGTAATGTGCTAATACGGCTGACACATTGTCTCTGAATGAAATAGACCACCAATCTTGCCCGCCATTCCTTACAATAAATTTCTCATACTCATCATTGGATTTACCGAACAAGTTATACTGCAAAGCGGAAGCCCCGTAGCGGCTTCTGAAATCAATATCAAACGGTTTTTGCGGCAATGTTCTGGAATAGCTTCCACGTAAAGAACAACCGCCATTTTCAAAAAACATTCGCGTATTGTTTTTCACGTATTCTACCGAAACCGGTATTTCGAAACCTGCATAGGAATTTGATTTTCCTGCACTATCGTATAATATTCCGAGCGTATCGCTCCACCAATTCCGTTCGGTTGATGTCAGAAAAAGAGTCGGATATTCTTTCTTTTCATCGAATATATATGTATAGGTTTGAACGCTACTTGGCTTGAAATGTCCTCTGTAGGTAATTAATCGCAAAGTGGTATTCTTATCAATATAAAGTTGTGACTGATTTGAAAGAATATGCGATGTACGATCAGGGATTTCACCATTTAATGTATATCTGATTGTATCACCGATATGAGTATTAAGTGCATGTATGGAAATAGGTAATGTATAGAAACCGGAGGGCTTATTTACAGTCGTTCTTTCACATATTCCCGACATAACTTCGCCACTATTGTTTCCGGGTGTCGAATACAGCAAAATACCCGAATTGCCGTTAGAATCTTTACCATATGTTATATTGCCCGGTACTTTACCCCAAGAAATTGTATCAATTAATTCACCTTCCGGGTTCCATAAGTATAACTTTTCGCCGGATGCAGAAAGTTGGAAAGGGGCATGAACCTCTCGGCAGATATTTTTTTTCGGTTTATTCTCCAATTTGATACCGGTTATCAAAGGAAATCCGTTTTCTATCGGCTGATTATTTATTGATAATCCACTATACGTTAAACGTATATTCTTGCTCATCAGATAATTTGTCGGGGCTATTGCTATGCCTGCAAATACATCCTGATTTCCAAAAGGAAAATGAATCATATCCGAATTTGACCAATAATATCCGTCCTTAGAAAGAGATAGACGAACACTATCGCCAATTTTTTCCATCTTCAAATAAGCTTCAGGCAACTTCACATCAATCGGACATGTTTCCAGTCTGAAAAATAAACGATCGGCATTCGGATTTTCACTGGGTTTAATATGCCTTACACATGTTCCGTTATTCATAACGGAAATACCAATATATCGTGAGTTTTCACTAAGATTTTCTCGAATCATCAATACTGCTTCCGTAGGAACTGAATCATGATGAATGGAATTAATCCTTACAGTAACTGAAAAATCACCTTTCAGCTTGGTATAGTTAAATGAATTTCTCTCCCATGTTGACCAACGTCCTATCCAACTACCATCACCGATTACTTCATAGACTTTATAAGCGGTACTCGAATTACCTGATGCAAAAACAAGTAATGATTGATTAGGATTGAGCGATGTATCGGGCAATGGATACGCATTTTCAAATTTTGCCTTATCGGAAATTCGCCAGTTATGCAAATCCGCAGGTTTATTAGCGGATGATATTTCAAACCAATCGGATGAATTTGCAAACATATCTTTAACGCTTCCGTTTGCAGGTGAAACTTCTGAAATGTAAAACTGTGCTTTCACCGAAACATGAAGCGTGATTAAGAAACCGAGAGTCAATAAAGTTTTTGTCATCATATGTATAATTTTTCGTTTTACCCCTATAACTCGAATAAATGAAGTTTTGTTCCATTTTTTACTGCCGGAATGAGTACATCTCCCCTCTAAATCGTATTCAGATTGTGTCGTGTAGATACGGAACGCTGTTGTAAGTACGGATCGCAAAATTAAAAAAAGTGATAATGCAAAAACGATAAAATTGCACCTACCTGCATATATATAATGATACATTATGCGTATATGTTATGCGAAGTAATTACCTCTTCTCAATATTTTTTGTAGTTTTGGAATGTGTGTTGAACCACGTTTTTCACTAACTCATTCGATATGCGTATTCTTTTCAGCTTCACCATCGTATTGATAACATCAACACTACAATTACTGTCATTGCCTCAGTTTGCTTTAATGACAGGTAATAAGTGTATTTCATGCCATATTACATCACAAGGCGGCAGTTTGCGAAGTGAACTCGGCGCATACTCCTATGCGGAGGTCGGAATGATCGACCCCGACAAATTAGGGTTGGGTTCTTTATTCCAATCTATCGAAGAAAATACATTCTATGATGGTAAATTGACTTTAGGGCTTGATGCACGTTTTCAAACCGTTCGCGGACATACCTCACCCGATGATAAGCGGAAATATTTCCCTATGCAGGGCTCAATATATGCACAGTATGCCCCTTTCGATGAAGTAAAACTTGAAGCGAATTACAATGCCGGACATTCTTCAAAAAACAGGTTTCCGGGTCAACAGCCATGGCTGGGATCGGTGTTAATACAGCCCTCATACGATTTGCCAATCTTACGAATAGGTCGTTTTGCTCCGAGCATAGGTATTAAGTATGATGATCACTCGAAATTGATACGACAATTTATTACTAGCTCGGGAGTAAATTTGAGTACCAATTTTATGCCACCGAGTATTGCGGAATATGGGGCTGAACTGACATACGATTCGTGGCATAGCATGACTGTTTCGGCTGGTGTATTCGGTACGAACGCATTAAGTGAGATTAACATTCGCGATATAAACGGTAATGCTGTAAGCGTAATTTCGACCGCTAATAAACCGACTATCGCTGCCCGATTACAATTACTTGAACAATTTTTCGATATGAAATTGAATACATTTGTAGGGTCATCATTGCTTGCTAATGATGATTATACAAACATTCGGGGTTTTGCGGGATTAGGTCTTACCGATGAAGCCGCGCTTATGATTGAGTATTCGCAAACAGAGAAAAAGGACTATCAAAAAACATCAATAATCTCCATAGACGGGATGTATTCGGTTATAAACGGCTTATATGCAACTGCACGTTTTGAAACCGGTAGTACAATCGTACAAAGCAGCAAAGAATATGATGCTTACTCCATCGTCTTGGGTGTGCAGGCATTCGTATTACCGCATGTTGAGATCAGACCGGAGTATAGAATTATGGATACGAATGATTTTCGTTCCAATCGTTGGGCTGTGCAACTTCATCTCTTCTATTGAGTTTACAAAGGAGTAATAACATGAAATGGAACTTTGTTTTGTACGGTTCTTTATGTGGCATAATCGTTATGCTCGGCTGGTGGATAG
>JALHLL010000227.1 GCA_022844575.1 bacterium | reverse complement strand
ATAATAAAACAGTAGTATGTTGAAAATAATATTTTACTCTTCCACTTTCTGAAAAAACCAATCCGGTAACGGTGTAACAGGCAATAAACCTATATCTTTTCGTAAGTCATTGCGTATCTCCGGATTTATTTGCAGCGCCTTTCGTAATTGTATAACAGCTTCCGATTTTTCATCAAGCATAATCAATGTTTTTGCCAGATAATAATAACCCTCAAAATTATCCGGTCTCAATGTAATAAATTGTTCAAACCACTTCACTGCCTCTGAAAAATACGATTTTTCATATAAGGTTGCAGCATAGTCGAAAACACCGTCCGGGTCATCAGGGTTTATCTCCAATGCCCGTTTATAATAGCGTAGTGCTTCCAGTATATCTTGTATCGAATAATAAGCATCGGCAATGGCATATAATAAATCCGCATCATCAGGTTTTATCTTTTCGGCATCCAAATAATGTTCTATAGCTTCCTGTATTTTTCCTAAACCGTCATACGATGCAGCCAAACCATACAAAGATTCAAAATGTCCGGGCTCCATAGCCAATGCTTGCTTAAAGGAGTCAATGGCTTTTTCGGGTTGATTTGTTTCATGGTAAGCCGAACCTAAATTATGCCAGAATGCAAAATCATTTCTTTCAAATTCCAGAGCATGTTCATAAGCGGAAATGGCTTCCAACATTCTTCCGAGCGTACTATAGGAATTACCGAGATTATACCATGCAGCCGCAAAATCCACTTTAATCGTTACAGCCATATCGTAGTATTCGATTGCCTTATAAAATTGCTGCTGATGGCATAAAACCACTCCGGCATTAAACCAATGGGTGGCATCAAAAGGGTCGGCATCTATACATTGCTGATACAGTTCAAATGCTTTGGAATAATCATTTTTCTGATCATAACAATAGGCAAGTTCTGCTGTAGCATCAAGTCCTCTTTCTTCAGATTTTTGCAAATATTTCAGAAGATTGATCGCTTCATCCAAACGGTTAAGTCGTCCGAGTAATAGTGCTTTCCCATATAATGCCTCTTCATCATCAGGAAACATTCCTAAAAGCGATTCGTAAATTGTCCAAGCTTTCGAGAATTCACCACGCTCAACAAATACATCGGCACGATTAAGTTGTATTTCGGTATCGGTCGGATTTAAAGAAAAAGCTCGATCATATGATTCCAATGCCTCATCATATCGCTCAAGATTGGAAAGTGCTACACCTTTCCATAACCAAGCATCAGATGAAAACGGCTGGAATTCCGTAAGAACGGTACTAAAATTTAATGCGTCCTGAAAAAGTTGTTTATCTAAGCAATATGGTATCAAAGCTTCCAAAGCAATGGTATCCGGTACATACCCCTTACTACTGCTTCCGAGTTCTTTTCTGAAGCGACGTAATTGCTCATCCATATCTCGTGGCGATGACTCCTCGGCATCACCCTCATCAAAACCAAAATTATTGGTCATAACTATTTGTCCGGCATTGTGTCTAAATGTGGCGAATAATAAAGTTATCTTATTTAATTAACATCACATAGGTATTCATATATCTGCAAAATAACAAAGGATTGCATAACTAAACCACATCAAATATCATACATGTATACAAATCGACGTAATTATCATACTACTTTATCGTATGGAAAACACGCACAAAGGACAATAGAAGGGGAAAAAGTCTTTTTTTACTTGGACGTTATAATTGTATCTAAACACGATTCGGCTTGTTAGAAAAGCCGTAAAACGAGGCGATGAATGGGTAAATAAATGCGCAGTTATGGTAATGTACTACGCTCTAATTGTTCCTTTTTTCGAGGATTTGATAAAATCAATACACAACTGTACTTCTGCACATGGTTCGGATACTAATGCTTTATATGCCTCGATGCCATCGGTGACATTATAAGAGCCGAAATATACCATGGAGAAAAAGTGTTCTATAGCATCAATGGTATCTGTTGCAAAACCACGACGTTTAAGTCCTATCACATTTATCCCTTCCAATCGTGCAGGTTCGCGTCCTATGAGGGTATAGGGAGGGATATCCTTCGTTACTTTCACACCGGCTCCGAGCATTACATGAGCACCTACATTACAGAACTGCACTACTTTTGCCATACCGCCGAGTATAGCCCAATCGCCAATGGTAACATGTCCCGCAAGCTGTGTAACGTTCGATAAAATAACATGATTACCCACAACGCAATCATGGGCCACATGTGTATAAGCCATAAGTAAACAATCATCACCAACAATAGCTTTTCCCGAATGAGATGTTCCCCTGTTTACCGTAACACATTCTCTTATAACAGTTCTGTTACCTATCACTGCAAGTGTGGGCTCGCCCTGAAATTTCAAATCCTGTGGTTCGCTTCCTATAACCGCACCGGAAAACACCGTGCATTCATTCCCTATACGGGTTCCGTTCTTCAGTACTACATTGCTTTGTATTTCAGTTGATTCGCCTATTTCTACATCATCGTCAATAAATGTAAATGCTCCTATTCGGACATTATCGGCTATTCTTGCTTTAGGGGAAACTGCAGCTTGTGGATGTATCGTTATCATGCAATATTATAATGTGTCGTCTGCAAAATTACTCAAATGTGCGATGTAATGGAGATTGTTACTTATTATCGGCAAAACATAAGAGTGAATAACAATGGAAAACAGTATAAATCGTACTGTATTTCCGAATAAAACATTGTAGATTTCCAATACAAATAAGAGTTTAGTGTAAGTATGATATACCTTGACAATAGCGCAACAACGGCAGTAGATGAAGATGTTCTCGAAAAGATGATTCCTTGGTTCCGTACTGACTACGGCAATGCTTCTTCCATTTATTCCATCGGCAGACGTGCACGTGTGGCAATCGAAGAATCTCGAAGCATCATTGCGTCACTCATCAATGCACACCCGGCTGAAATTATTTTTACAAGCGGCGGTACGGAATCGAATAATACAATTCTCAAAAGTTGTGTGTATGAATCACATCTTGTTGATAGACTCGCCGTCGGCGCGACGGAACATCATGCCATATTATACCCCATGGAACAATTACAAACGGATGGAGTGGAGTGCTCCGTCATTCCGGTTAATGAATATGGTATTGCTGATTCCGAAGTACTTGCTCAACTGAATAATAAGCGCACCCTCATAAGTATTATGCATGCCAATAATGAGACAGGTATTATACAGTCGCTCAACATTGTTCGAGGACAATGCCCCGAAGCACTTGTGCATACGGATGCCGTACAAAGTTTTTGCAAAATACCATTTGATGTAGAAGAAATGGGAATTGACTTCGCATCGTTTTCAGCACATAAAATTCACGGGCCCAAAGGTATCGGCGCAATGTATATTCGAAAAGGAATAGACCTCAAGGCACATCAGCAAGGGGGAGGACAAGAGCGGAATCGTCGAGCAGGTACGGAAGCAACTGCTCTAATTGTCGGCTTTGCTTATGCCGCAAAAAAAGCACACGATGAAATGGAAAAAAGGAGTATAATCATGCAAGAAAGAATATCTCTCTTGCGTACTCTTCTAAACGATATGGATGGAATAAGATTTAATACGCCCGAATCAGGAAGTATGCCTAATATCCTGAATATTTCTTTTGCCGATGCGGATTCATTAGATGGCGATGCAATCATTCAATCGCTTGATATACACGGTATAGCAGCTTCAAACGGCTCGGCTTGCGTAAGCGGAAGCACACAACCCTCGCATGTACTTATGGCAATGGGACGCAGCAAAGCGGAGGCAAGAGCCGCTGTTCGCTTTTCAGTATCGAAAGATACGACGGAAGATGATGTCCGAACGGCGGCAGCGGCACTTCATGACATTATGGCTTCTCTAAGAGGTTAGATATGGTCATTATTGATACACCGATGCGAGGGTGGTCACATCTTGCGGCAACAGATTTGGATGAATTGCATGATTTTGCACAACGATTGGGTTTATGGCGCTCATGGTTTCAGGATAAACCGAATCGCCCGCATTATGATGTGAGAAAGGAACATTATCATCACGCCTTATTATTAGGAGCGAAGCCCGTTAAAAGACGGGAATTGGTGGAATTGTTAAAAGAGTATTATGAAAAAGGATAACGAAGTTTTTATCATTCTGTTAGTATTCAACATATCCCATTCATGAAAGATTCTAAAATCAGTGCCTAATCGGCATAAGGTACTCTCCAAATAGTTTTTGCCCAATTCGCCATGTCTCTTTGTCTTGCATCCAAAGTAGAAGGAAGCCACTCATTAACATTTAGTCGTTTCGATAGTTCATATTGACTCCTTCTATAGTACTCTTTTTTATGCTCAAACACACTATCCCCGCAATCTCTATTTAAGTGATCTTCAAGTATTGTGTAATTACCGAGTCTATATTTATAATTTTCTACAATACTCTGCGGAAAATACTCATACCACCCTTCGTTAGAACTTTCGGGTAATACATGCTCAATAGTCGCTGGGTCACCTTCATAATCTCTATCACCACCTTGCATCAATAAATTTTCCAATTCAAATAGAATATAACGCACTAATTTTTTGGAGCGCCCATAGGAATATATCTGAATTGTTGTAAAATCGTTCATAAAATCTTCATCGGATATATACAACTCTTTGATTTGATTAAAAATATCTACGGTTCTATTAATTTCTCTTTTGAATACTTTTCGGCAAGCTTCATTATACAGTTCTTCCATCCTATTTGCTTGCCTGCTGCCAATAACATTATATCGGAAAGAAACAACGGAAACAAGTTTTAATAACTTATCATATTCTGCATCATTAAACACTGATTTCGCAACCATAAGCAATGGCAATTGTTGCTTTACACCAAATAATTTAAGTTCTCTTATACGTTTCATTCTTTCTCTATTACCACTCCACTCAGAATGTAAAGGATCTTGCAGTGCAATATATAATAAAGCAGCCCCTTCCAGATTTCTTAATAGTCCAAAAACATCAACATTCGATTTAATGTTCGATCTGATAATCTTAAACAGTTGCTCCTGCCTTACCATCGGATTTTTAGAAATCCAATAGTGACGCAAAAATGTCGGAAATTTTTCTAATCCTACTGTTGCCGAGATTCGCTTCCAAATATCTTTTGCAATTTGTAAGTCTGTTACCGAAATTAAAGAGAACAGATAATTCTTCAATAAATCAGTAACCGTTAAGTCAACCCCCCTATAGTTTAATGTTTCAAATAAGGTATAAGCACTTAGCTCGTCCTCCACCTCTATTCTTATG
>JALHLL010000226.1 GCA_022844575.1 bacterium | reverse complement strand
GCTTGTAATTATGATATTTCATGAAAAACTCCGTTAAGTTCTATACAAATCTAAATATAATTACCTGATAATTAACAAGTTAATTTATAGAACCGCCCAATAGTTATTTTGTTATTGGTTGATACGTCTACCCTCTGGGTATTAATTAATTTAAGCCTAACGGGATTCCTTGCCTTTATAATGTTTTTTTCTACAAAGACAAGGTATATATTATACGAATGTGATTTTTATAAGAGTAGTCTAAAAGTTTGTTTCTATTACTATACCTTTTCAGGCAGAAAAAGTATTGAATGTTCATTTGACGAGGTCGAGTATCTAAAAATTAGGCTTAAAATTTACGATAGTGAAACTGATGTTTTGAGAATTTACTATAAGGGAAAAAGGTTGTTTTTCGCAAGACGCAGCAAGTACCCATGGACAGAGGAAGAGTTTGAGAAGTTACTCAGTACTCTAGAGCTTTATTGTATTGATAAGAAGCTCGATGATTCTTTCTAAAAAGTAACAGAATAAGAATTGTTGTACACTATTTAGGTTTTTTATGAAGAAAATATATTGTAAAGGTTTTTTACTCAACAGACTTGTTATTGCTGTTTTGTTTGGAGGATTGTTGATTGAGGTTCCTTCTTTGATGTTTTTATTTAAGATTGATATAGCTAATCTTATTCCTATACTGTCTATGGTGAATTTTTTGTTGATAGTGTTTATCTTTTATTTAAATAGAAATGAAGTTTATACAATTAGTATTCAGGGAGATGAAGTTTCTGTCGACTTTTTTAATAAGGTTTTCTTCAAACGAGTTCCGATGGACTTTCGTAAAGGTGAATTTAAGATTGAAAGAATAGGTGCGAAATTATCTGTGTATAATGGCGAAAAGTGTATTATGCACATACGAGAACAATCAATGAAACCTGATGAGTGGAGAACGTTGATTGAGTTTTTTGCCAACTAATTGTGATAGATTGAGAATGGTTGCTCAAAGCTGATATAGATCAATAAGGCAATGGGAGAGTATAAGATACAACTATTGGGGCATAAGATCAGATATAAAAAGGCGGCAATAATTTTGCCGCCTTTTTTCGTAATTATGGTTATTTTTTCAAATATCTGAAATCATGACCCGCAGGCAATTGCAGTATAAATTCATACATCAATTTTATCACATTTTCAACATCGTCAAGGTGTACCATTTCTACCGTTGTATGCATATATTTTAATGCTAAGGAGATTAATGCCGATGCAATTCCTTTACCCGAATATGCAAAAGCATCCGTATCGGTACCCGTAACACCTGATGCCGCTGTCCACTGAATAGGAATTTCATTTTTTTCCGCAGTGTCGGCAAGCATTTTTAGCACATTATTCTGCACAGCCGGAGCTACTGTTAAAACAGGCCCTTTGCCACAAGCTCTTTCACCTTGTGCATTCTTATCATACATAGGTGCAGTTGTATCGTGTGTTACATCCGTTATAATGGCTACATCCGGCTGAATGCGACTTGCGACCATCGCTGCTCCATGTAATCCGACTTCTTCTTGTACTGCATTTACAATGTATAAACCGAAGTCGAGTTTTTTCCCGTTTTCTTTCAATAAACGGGCAACTTCGGCAATCATAAAGCCGCCTATTCTGTTGTCAACGGCGCGCCCTACAAGCCATTTATCTTGCAGTACCATACTATCGGCTTCAAAAATTACAATATCCCCAACGCGTACACCAAGTTTTTGTACTTCTTCTTTATTTGCACATCCGCAATCAAGAAAAATATTTTTAATGGTCGGTCCATCATCCTTTGCCTTATCTCTAACATGTATTGCAGGCCAACCGAATACTGCTTTTACTGTGCCTGAATTGGTATAGATATTAGCTCGCATAGAAGGGGCTATCATCGTATCGGAGCCGCCATTGCGCTTCAGGTAAATGTACCCGTTTTCGTTGATATAACTTACATACCATGCTATTTCATCGGCATGTGCCTCAATAACAACTTTGTATGATGCTTCGGGGTTTATTATACCTATAACCGATCCGTAAACATCACTTTCCCATTCATCTATATATGGAGTAATGTACTCAAGCCATAGTTTTTGACCGCCAGTTTCAAATCCTGTAGGTGATGGATTATTAAGGTAATTTGTAAGAAATTGTAAACTCTCTTGTATCATGAAAAAACCAAAAGGATAAATGAATGATAAGTATTATATATAACAAATGAGCGTGAAGTACTTTTTGGGTGATTTTTTATAGTTTTTCACGTCTATTCTGTGACGAATCCGCTCTATAAGTATTGAGTCAGGAAACTACTTATCCTCATTTTCAAAACTCTGAGGCAGGAAGTTTGAGTATAAACTCCGTGCCTTCTTGAACACTGCTGATACATTCGATAACAGCTCCTATCGAAAGCGAATAAAGTGTACATAATGTTAATCCTATCCCTAATCCGCCATGTTTTAGTTCTCTGTATTGCGAGCCACGATAGAATACATCAAATATATGTTCTTTATCTCCCGAAGGAATAAATGAATGGGTATTATGAACACTTATTTCACAATTTTTGTCAATAGTGGAAATTGTAAGAGTAATCGTTGCATGTTCGGGCGAGTACATTCGCGCATTTTCTAATAAAAGCCGCACTATATTTTCAATGGCTATTGCGTTTGAGATGGAGCGTGCTTCCGCATCATTTATTCGAATGTCGAACTTTTGTTTCGGGTTCGACATAGTTTTCCAATATGTTGTGCATTCCAATACTATGGGGGCAACAGCCACACCGGAAAGTTTCAAATCGATTATTGAGGCCTGGGTATGTGTAAGTGTTTGAGCACTATCCAAAATTGTTCGCAATGAGTTAGCTGCTGTATTCATCGCTCTGCAATATGCAAGTATCTGATCCGATTGTGAAAACTCATCCGATTCCGAAACGATTCTTTCAATCACGCTGATTCCAAGAGTAAGCGCTGTTAAAGGAGTCCGAAATTCATGAGAAATATGCCTTACAAATGCTTCATGTATATGCCTGAAATTACTCTCCTTGATTATTAAAGCATTCAACTGCGAAGTTCTTTCGGTAACCAAATGCTCTAAAACACGGTTTTTCTCAATTGTACTTTCATGTTCTTTTCTTATCCTTTCAATTTTTCGTTCCGCCTCAAAAGTCAGGATTTTTGCAAGAACGTCCTTTCCTTGTATTTTTTCCGATAAACCGTGAAATTTTTTGAAATTGAATAATGACTTTGCTTGGTCATTATGTAGCTCGTAAAAATCGGCGAGTGATTTCCTGATATTCATTTCCATTTTCTCATCGCCATTATCCGAAGCAAATGTTAATGCGTCATCATAAATTGATTCCGCTTTAATAAAATTATAAAAACCGGAATCGGATTTTGCATATAACTTTGCTTTACATATTAACAGATTATGTAGCTCGCCTTCATTATTACTCTCGCGATATACGGACTCTGCTATATCAAAAAACTGCATAGCTACGGAATATTTCCCCTCACAAGAAAAACATTCGCCAATCATTCTATTATAATTTGCCTCACCCGTTTTATCGCCGACATTTTTTTTAATATCTCTGGCTTCGGTAAAATATAGCTGTGCATCCTCATACATATTCTGTATGAAAAATAAATTCCCAATATGTGATAGACAATGTGCAGAGCCGTTAATATTGCCCGTTTTGCTTCGGAACAACATACTTTGGCGATAATATTCGAGTGCTTGATCAAAATCCTTTAGACTTTCATATACCGACCCTATATTCAGCAAACAAATAGCAATACCATTATTATCTTCTTTTTCTCTCTCTATTTGTAAAGATTGTGTGAAATATTCTATAGCATCGAATAAACGGCCTGTATTTAGGTATATCAGACCTATATTGTTAAGAACAGCGGAGATATTTGTTGTAGCATTGTGTTTTTTTCTAAGATTTAAACTTTCCGTAAAATCATGTAATGCTTGCGAAAAAGTGCCGAACCCCATACCAAGCATTCCCAGATTATTATAAATACGGGCTTGCCCCATTATATCATCGTTCTTACGATAAGATTCTAGTGCTTTTTCATACCAATCACGCGCCGATGAAAAATTCGAGAGATTCCGTTCTATTATTCCGAGATAATTATATAAACTGGGAAGTCGTATATCTGTATTTTCTTGCAGCGCAATATCTAACACGGTAAGTAATAATTTTTTCGCTTGGACATACTCAGAGTGTTGTATCAAGGACAAAGCATAATAGTACATGCTATAACAACCATT
Organism: bacterium; assembly: GCA_022844575.1. GTDB lineage: Bacteria > Bacteroidota > Ignavibacteria > Kapaibacteriales > UBA961 > UBA2353. The sequence goes on along the minus strand of JALHLL010000226.1, from coordinate 1,058 downwards.
ATTCACATTACCAGATTCGGTACAATGTTCAATGATTTTGGGTGCTAAACCTATAATAGTATTGTACTCACTTTTCTCGAAAAGGGTTTTTAGATAGGCGGGAATTTCTAAACTCTCGAAACTAATGGGCAGATTTTCCACTTCTATGCCTCTAGCCGATTCTTTCGTCATAAAAATTAAGTCGGGAGTACAACTCCACAAGATTCCACTGCAAAATATATCAATTTATATTCTCTGCTCGATACTATCATTCTTTGTACCAAAGTACCAAAGTTTATCTTTGTTTTATACTACAGTAGATATCGATCGGAAAAAGAACGGGTTAATCACATAATTTTTGCATAATCCAATACTTCTTCCGATACGGAGCCATCCTTTTTTTTCATTCGTAAATACAATCTGATGCCCTTTTCCGTTTTTTCGATGGTTAGTCCGTTAAAATACAAGACGGAGTTGCGGATTGTAACAAGATGAAATGTAGTAAACTTGTCTTTTTCTTCCCACGCTATAAACTCGGGCGTGAAGTGCTTTACTTTCAGTGTCAGACTTCCGGCGATTTCTGCAAGTTCCATTATTTCATAGAATACGTTTTTACCGTCCTTTACTAATCGAAATGTACCTACCATACTCCCGGCTAATGGTAATGACCATTGTTCCTCTACAGTGCCGCCAAAACCGGTACCTTTCCAGTATCCCGCAAGAAACTCCGTATCACGAAGAGTTGCAGCATTGCTAAGACTTGAATCCTCTCCGATAGTATGTGGTGTAAGGAATTGTTGCGAGAAAGTCTCCATAAAACAAGAACAAAAAACTATAAAGAATGTAGTTGAAAATTTCATAGAACATCAAAGGGTAAATGCACAAATACAGTTCAATGACAAACTTAGCAATTAGGTGCTTAATCTCAATACAGTATTTGTTAATGAACAGCTCCACTGTAGTTATGCAGAATAGTTTGTTATAGTGTATAGTGTGGGTAATGTTTTTGAACAGAAAGTAAGATAATTTTGGCAAAGTACTTAACAATTCGTAAAATTGCATCCGATTTGTAAAAACTC
>JALHLL010000225.1 GCA_022844575.1 bacterium | reverse complement strand
TTTTGATCTCTTCCTTCAACCCCCGGCTGTCGGTAATGCCCATGCAGATATACGCTTCATTCCATAAAAGATCAGCACTGTTTACTTTGATCTTAGTTAAGGGAAGCGGAGAAAATTTCCCGCTGATGGTCACATCAGCGGTGTACAACATCACTTCATAAATACCCCGGTATTTTTTAACCGGCGCCACTGTTGACTTCATATCCAGCTTATCCGGTAAAAAATAAGCCAGTTGCCGGCTATGACTTACCGTTCCGTTGGAAGCAGTGATCTTTTCATCAAAAGGTATCACTAATACAGGCCCGGTAATATTTTGCCGGCCCGCCCACTTACTGCTTACTTCTGTGACGGCTTCTTTTTGACGCTGCTCTCTTTCTTTGATCAGATCCTGTACAAAGAAGGCCGGTACCAGTAATAATAATACCAGTACCCCGATCATCAGCCCTTTGATCAGCAGTTTACTTTTTTGCCAGATGTTGTTGATTGTTGATTCCATTATTTATAGTTTAATTTTTTCAGAATAATATGCAATGAGCAACAGGAATTGTTTTATCCGTATCGTAAGGGTTACAAACACTACTGCATATACCGGCCAGGCAAATACTATTATCTCAATACCTGCTTTACTCCCGCCTGCTAATAAGGCTATGATTTGCAGATTAAAAAGAATGGCCAGCATCACGGCGGCGTACCAGCATACTATTTTCCAGTTCACCTGCATGGGCGACTCCATGATCAGCGAAAGAAAAAGCCAGGAAAGTAAAAGGGAAGGCAATCCACCCAGTGAACCCACAAGTACTGTTATGAAAAAAGTAGTGAAGATGTTCTCATCACCCATAAATCCATGCTCGGGATAAACCAGCAGCACGGAAATTCCCATTCCGCAAACCAGTACAGATAAAAACCATGTATTTGTTATGTGCAGAAATGTTCTCATGATTCTTCGTTTACTGTTTCTGCTTCTTCCAGCCACAAGATTTTCTTATAACAAATAGCTAAAGGGAACAAGCCAATAATTCCAAAAGAGCAATCGATCAGTCGCCACCAAAACGGGATATCCCTGAAATACCCGGCTATCAGTGCAAAGGGAATGATCAGTAAACAGGCATACATACCAAACTCGATCACCCATTTATTCCGCACAGGATCTTTATAAGGCCCGATGAATACAAGTGCCAGAACAAAATGTGCAAAGGCCAGCCAGTCATACCCGTAAAAAAGAAAAGGATATTGTTTACCTGTTGCCAGGACGCCGGCATAAACTCTTTCAAGCCACATTCCAATAAATGAATCGCTGGAAAAAAAGGGGATCATAAAGGAAAGCCCCTGCTCAACCGGGACAGCTGTTATCCCGCTGGCAACAAGGGCCAGCATAAAGAACAGGAGCCAGTTCTTTATTAACTGTTTATTTTTTTCTATTTTAAAAGTGCTTTGCATTTCAAAGTGATTAAACAAAAAAAATTATTTTATCCCCTTTATCATATTTTCCAGCGCTGTGATATGGTCTGTAAATGCTTTCTCCCCTGATTTAGTCACCGCATAGGTGGTATTCGTTTTCTTTCCGATAAATCCTTTATGCACTTTGATATACCCGTTCTCTTCCAGGTTCACCAGGTGTGTGGCCAGGTTGCCATCCGTTACTTCCAGCATTTGCTTCAGGTCATTAAAGTTCACTTCCTCATTCACCAGCAGGATGCTCATCACCCCGAGGCGGATGCGGTTATCAAAAACCTTATTTAAACCTGTGATCGGATTCTTCATGTTCTAAATTTAGACGATCAGGCCGCTTTACGTTCATATTTCCACCACATGCTGATACCATATATAATGTGCAGCACACCAAAACCGATGGCCCAGAAATATAAGCCCTTACCCACCCACTGCATATTGATCAGCCCCAGCACTATTTCACAGTAACCCAGGTAACGGATATCAGTCAGCGTATACTTGCTTGCATTCACCAACGCCAGCCCGTAAAAGATCAGACAGGCCGGTGCCACAAAACGCCAGTCATTGTATTGCAACATTCCTAAGATGAATAAAGCCCCGGCTGCCAGCGGGATCAGCATATTCCACATCAACCGGCGGGAAGTGGGATTCCATAAGGAGGTTCCTTCATTGCTTGATTTGCGCCAGGTAAAATAAAAAGCAGCCATAAAAGCCGCAGCAAAAACAGCTGCTGCTAACCCTAATAATTGAAGTTTCAAGGTAGCAAAAGCAGTATCCGAATACCCGCCTCTCTCATCATACGCTGTATAATAATTTTTAAATAGTATATAGCGGGCAATGGCAGCACCTGCCAGTGCAAAAAGCCCTGCGGCCACCCCGCTCAGCCCGCTGAGAGAAATAAAACGGGAAGATCGTTCCATCAGCTGGCGGATATCCCGGATGTCTTTGAGAGAGTCGGTTGGTTGGTTATGTTCGCTCATAAAAAGCACTTTGAATTACAAAGTAAATGAGCCAAACCCGTACTTCCAAATAATTTTACCAGTGCATTACCTGTTTACAGTGATTTAACAATAGCACTATTCCCGGCGGTTCGTATTTTTACCGGGTAATGCAGACCCTGAGACAAAACAAACCGATCCTGTTATTATTCGCCTTCCTCCTGCTGGGTGACTGGGCTGCCGGCCAGAAAAAAAGAATCAGCGGCACCGTCAAAGATTCACACAGCGAGGAGCGGATTCCCTTCGCCTCGGTTCATTTCAAGAATGCCACGATCGGCAAGCTTACGGATTCAGTCGGCACTTTTTCCTTTTACCTGAACAGCTGGCCATCTGATACCTTAGAAATTACCTGTGTGGGCTACCAGCCTTTTTACTTTGTGATCAGCCCTTCCAAAGATTCCATATTGACCGATATCAAGATGGAAAGAGGCACTTTTAATGAAGGCGTGAGAGTGCGGGTGAAAGTGAACAAAGGCCTGTTGCTATGGCGGAAGATCGTGAAGAACAAACCGGATAATGACCGTTACCGCTTTGCCAATTTCTCGTATGAGTTATACAACAAACTGGAACTGGACCTGAAGAATATCAATTTTGAAAAATTCGGGAGGTTCAAGCCCCTGAAACCGATAAGTGATCTTATCAACCAGAATATTGATACTTCCGAAGGTTTAAAATACCTGCCTTCTTATCTCACCGAAGCCTTATCCGATTATTATTACCAGAAAAACCCGAAGAAAAGAAGGGAGATCATCAAAGCTGCCAATACCAATGGTATTAAGAATGAAAGTATGGTGAAGCTGCTGGGAGGTATGGACCAGGTGGTGAATGTCTACAACAATTTCATCCCGGTGATGGATAAACAATTTGTAAGCCCCATCAGTGATAATGGTGATTACTATTATAATTACCGGGTAGTGGATACGCAGTTGGTGAACAGGAAACGCTTTTATCATTTGGTTTTTACGCCGAAAAGAAAAGGTGGCGATACGTTTGAAGGTGATTGCTGGGTGCATGACAGCACATTCGCCATTCAGAAAATGAATCTTCGTTTGGGCAAGGAAGCCAACGTGAATTTTGTGGAGAACCTGAGCCTGATCCAGGAATACAATTTGATCAACGATACCACCTGGTTCTTGTCCAAAGACAAATTTGTAGCTGACCTTTCTCCCTTAGGAAAAGATAAACCGGGTTTTATCGGCCGGAAGACCACCACCTATAAAAATGTGATCATTAATGATACCTCCGTTATCCATGAGCTGGATAAAAATAAGATACTCGAAGAAGTGATCACCCTGCCCGGTGCCGATGAAAAGAATAAAGAATTCTGGGCAGGTTCAAGACATGAAGAGCTGACGAAAACAGAAGCCAGTATTATCCGTATGATCGATACGCTGATGAATGCGCCGGTGTTCCAGCGTTTCACCCGCACCGCCAATTTCATTGGTAGCGGTTATCTGAATATTGGTAATTACCAGATCGGTCCCTGGTTCAACTGGATCACATCCAATTCCTGGGAAGGTTTCCGTATGCGGTTTGATCTCGGCACCAATAAAAAATTTGATAAACGCTGGTGGTGGCATGGCTACCTGGCTTATGGTTTTGGCGACCGGAAATTAAAAGGAAAAGCAGAATTATTTTACCTGCCTAAAAAACATCCCCGATTATTTCTTTATGGGTCGTATACCAATGATATTGACTGGGGACAAAACTATTATGGGGAAGTGACACAAGACAATGTCTTTGCCTTAGCAGTTCGCAAAACAAATGTGCCGGTAAAATTTTTGAAGGTCAATGAAAAAAGATTTGAGTTCTTTAATGAAACAAGATCAGGCTTCTCCACCTTAGTCGCCGCTACGCATAAATCGTACCTGCCGCTGCGCAACCTGATACCCAAAGATTCTTTCACTGCTGTCAGCGGCCGTGAACCACTGACGAGTTTTGAAGTATCTGTCCGCTTACGGTTTGCTTATTTAGAAAAATTCCTCGAGAACCAATTCTTCCGCACCAGTTTGGGAAGCCCCTATCCTATTACGGAGTTATATATTTCCCGGGGTGTATCCGGCTTTTTTAAAAGTAATTACGATTATACCAAGATATCGGGAAGTGTGTCTGATTATATGAAGATCCCTCCTTTCGGCAGCATCTCTTATTATATATACGGAGGCCAGACCTTTGGCACTCTTCCTTATATGTTACTGGATATTGCACCCGGCAACGAATTATACTATTACAACAAGTACGCCTTCAACATGATGAACCGCTGGGAATTTGTCCATGATAAATATGCCGGTGTCAATATTGAACACAATATCGGGAACGGAATTTTCCGCATGTTACCCAAACTCCGCTGGCGCCAGTTCTGGACCGCCAAAACATTATGGGGCAGTTTATCAGAAAAGAACAGGGCCTTTAATTTCAAACAGGGACATAGCTTTCAAACCCTCAATGGCCGTACCTATCTTGAGCTGGGTACGGGTGTAGATAATATCTTCAAAGTTTTCCGGGTTGATTTTATCTGGAGGGTATTGCCCGCCACGATCGACAAACAGGGCGATAAAGCTTTTGGCATCTTTGGAAGTTTCCGGTTAGCTTTTTAATACTCGTATTAAAATCATTCTCCTAAAATTGTATTAATCCTGCGTGAACTTAAAGAGCAGGCTTTATCGTCTTGTTCGCTGCTCAACCTTTTTCATTAACTTTCTTTCATAAATACGATTGCATGGCTTCACACTACATCTTATCCCTTGACCAGGGCACTACCAGCAGCCGGAGTATGGTATTCGATAAACAGGGCAATATCATCAGCATGGCGCAAAAAGAGTTCAAACAGATCTTTCCGCAACCGGGCTGGGTGGAACATGATGCCAGTGAAATATGGAGTACCCAGTATGGTACCATGGCAGAAGCATTGGCCAAAGCCAAGATCAATATGAAACAGATCGCAGAG
>JALHLL010000224.1 GCA_022844575.1 bacterium | reverse complement strand
AAGCGGGGTGTTGATTACAATTTGTACCTCTCCGCTCTTCATCAAGTCTATAATGCTTGGTCTGCCTTCATAGTGTTTCAAAACGGGCTTTGCTTCCACCCCATTCTCCATCAGGAAATTTGAAGTCCCCGTGGTGGCACATATTGTAAAGCCGGCTTCCTGATAACCCTTAGCCAACATAATAGCTCTTTTTGTTTTATCCTGATTATTGAGCGATATGAACACCATTCCTTTTGTCGGCAACCTATTTCCGCTGGAAATATGTGATTTTATAATAGCGGCACCAAATGAAACATCTATCCCCATTACTTCACCTGTTGAGCGCATTTCGGGACCTAAGAATACATTAACACGTTGGAATTTTGTAAACGGAAACACGGATTCTTTGATTGCGACTCTTTTTGCAGAAAGAGAAAAGTCTCTGATTCCCAAATCCGATATTTTTTCACCTAACATTACTCTTGTAGCAAATTGTGCTAACTGTACACCCGTTGCCTTCGCAACAAACGGTACTGTACGTGAAGCACGCGGGTTTACCTCAAGAACATAAATATTACCGTTTTGCATCGCATACTGAATATTCAATAATCCGATAACATTTAACCTTTTTGCTAACTTTTTTGTAAAAGAAGTTAGCATATCGAATTGTTCATTCGTAATCGTATAAGGCGGTAGCACGCACGATGAATCTCCACTGTGCACACCTGCTTCCTCAATATGTTGCATTACGCCGCCAATAACAACCTGTTCGCCATCAGCGACAGCATCTACATCAAACTCATAAGCATTTTCAAGAAAATGGTCTATTAAAACAGGGCGGTCGGGAAATGCTTCTAATGCCTTTTGAATTGCCGTTCGTAGCGATTCTTCACGATAACAAATAAACATTGCCCTGCCTCCAAGCACATAGCTTGGGCGTACAAGAACAGGATATCCAACCTTATCAGCAACTATTACCGCTTCCTCTTCGGTTGTAACGGTACCCCATGGAGGACACGGAATTCCGAGCTCATCCAAAAGAGCACCGAACCGTTTTCTATCTTCTGCCAAATCAATTCCTTCCGGCGATGTTCCGAGCAAAGATACCCCTGCATTAAGTAAACGTTGTGAAAGGCGTAAAGGGGTTTGTCCGCCGAATGTAACGATAACGCCATCCGGTTGTTCAAATTCAATGACACTCATTACATCTTCAAATGTCAATGGCTCAAAATAGAGTTTATTGGTTGTATCATAATCAGTAGAAACCGTTTCGGGATTACAATTAATCATAATTGCTTCCCAACCCGCTTTTCTTGCTGCAAATACACCCTGTACGCAGCAATAATCAAACTCTATCCCCTGCCCTATCCTGTTAGGGCCACTTGCCAGAATGATTACTTTCTTTTTATCAGTTCTTACAGATTCATTTTCATCTTCATAAGTAGAATAATGATAAGGAGTTTCGGATTCAAATTCGGCGGCACATGTATCAACGGTTTTGAATACCGGTATCACATGTAATTTTTTTCTTAATTGCCTTATTTCTTCTTCAGTCTTTGACAATATATATGAAAGTTGGACATCAGAAAAGCCTAATTGCTTATAATACTTTAACTCATCGGAACTCATGTCATCCGCAGAAAAGCCATCCTTAACCCTACTCTCTAATTCCTTAGCAGCGTCAGTAATTTCCCTGCACTGTTCTATAAACCAAGGGTCATATTTTGTTAAAGCAAATATCTCATCAGTTGAATAACCGTACCGTAAAGCATCACACAGGTCAAATATTGATCGTGAATGCCTAATACGTAACTGCGCTTTCAATTTCTCATGGACATAGTCAGTTATTTCCCCCGAATCAAAATAAAAGTCTTTATCAAACCCAAAACCGAATCTATTTTGTTCCAGACTTCTGATTGCTTTTTGAAAAGACTCCTTAAATGTTCTACCGAAAGCCATTGCTTCACCTACAGACTTCATTTGCACACCGAGTACATCATCTACTTCAGGGAATTTCTCAAAATCCCAACGCGGTATTTTAGTAACGACATAATCGATCGAAGGTTCAAAGCAGGCGGGGGTTTTCTTCGTAATATCATTCAGTATTTCGTCGAGCGTATATCCGACTGCAAGTTTAGCCGCGATTTTTGCAATAGGAAATCCTGTTGCCTTCGAAGCAAGAGCCGAACTTCTTGAAACACGAGGATTCATTTCTATTACAGTCATCCTGCCATCACGCGGATTGATAGCGAACTGAACATTAGAGCCACCGGTTTCCACACCTATTTCACGCATAATAGCCAAAGCGGCATCACGCATTAGCTGATATTCCCTATCGGTAAGAGTTTGCGCAGGAGCAACAGTGATTGAATCCCCTGTATGAACACCCATAGGGTCGAAATTTTCGATAGAACATACTATTACGCAATTATCTTTTGTATCGCGCATTACTTCCAGTTCATATTCTTTCCATCCCAGAATAGATTCTTCAACCAAAACCCTTTGCACAGGACTTGCCAAAAGACCGGCTTTCAATTTCTCGCGATATTCCTCCATATTATAGGCAATACCGCCACCTGTACCCCCAAGTGTAAAAGATGGGCGAATAATTGCCGGAAAACCGATTTCATCAACAAGTGATAAACCTTCTTCATAGTTCTCAACAAATGCCCCTTTCGGCATTTCCAAACCGCATCGCTTCATTGCTTCAAGAAACAACTCCCTATCTTCAGCCTTTCGTATGGATTCAACCTTTGAACCTATAAGCTCTACATTATATTTATCGAGAATACCCCTATTATGTAAATCAAGTGCTGCATTAAGGGCAACTTGCCCGCCCATTGTAGGCAGAATTGCTTGCGGTTTCTCCTTCTGAATAATAGCTTCTATATAGTCCGCCGTAATCGGCTCCACATACGTCGCATCTGCAATATGCGGATCGGTCATAATCGTTGCGGGATTAGAGTTGACCAAAATCACTCTAAATCCTTCATCACGTAGTACTTTACACGCTTGCGTACCTGAGTAGTCAAATTCACACGCTTGACCTATAACTATCGGACCTGACCCGATGACAAGTATGGATTGTATATCTGTTCTTTTTGGCATTGTGCTATCTGATTGAAAAAAATATGTACAAAATTACGGCTTTCAGATACTGTACTCGTTCATTTACATCGTGTTTGAATATGATTTTACATTGCAGTACGTTTTTGTATCATCATAGCAGCCCCCGAGGTTCCGTTATTCATTATATCCATTACCTATTCGGATATTGAACAACCAAGTGAAGAGCGAAGTTGAACATCATTCATCGCCTCTGTCTATCCAAGAAAAATTTTCAGTTACTATTTTTCCTTACGCAGCGAATCTTGTTTTTGTGATAATAAGGTTAGCACCGCCATTCTTATCGCTACTCCATTTCTCACCTGTCTTTGAATAACTGACTGAGTGCTATGTGCAACATCGTGTTCGATTTCAACTCCGTAATTAACAGGACCCGGGTGCATAACAATCAATTCAGGTTTTTTAACAAGATGTTTTTCTCTTATTCCATAGTAAGTATTAAACTCACCGGTATCCGGCAAATTATTATGATGTATTCTTTCCTTTTGTATACGAAGCATATTTACAATATCAGCCCATTCTACAACCTCATCAATTGAAGTAAAACGATGAATTCCTGAATTATTCAAAAATTCGGGAATAAAAATATCAGGCGCACATATCCCTACTTCGGCACCAAGTTTTTGAAAAAGGAAAATATCTGAGCGTGCAACTCTGCTGTGGGCAATATCACCGACAATACATATTTTTTTTCCTTCAAGAGTCGGAAATTTTTCTAATAAAGTAAAAGCATCGAGTAAAGCTTGTGTGGGGTGTTCATTATTACCTTCGCCGGCATTAATAAATAAACATGCACTATTCTTTGTCATTTCATCAATGGAGCCGTTTATAGAGTGACGCACGACCCACATATCAACACCCATAGCATCAATAGTTTCCAGAGTATCGATAAGTGTTTCACCTTTTTCAATACTGCTGCCATGGGGCTGGAATAATAAAGTTTCCGCCCCCAGACGTTTTGCCGCTAATTCAAATGAACATCGGGTTCTTGTACTGGACTCAAAGAAACCAAGCACAATCGTTTTACCATTAAGGTAATCGTATTTATTATGACCGTTTATACCATTATCCGAAAAAAATTGTGCTGTTTGAAATATTTGCCTAATATCCTCATAATTAAGATTTTCAATTCCTATTAAATGTTTATACCCGATTTCAGGAAAATGTTTCATACTATTATTCATGAAATAATAAAAAGTCAAAAAAAAAGCCGCTCAGCAGAACGGCTTTCATTCATTGAGACAATCATTTTTTCTTCGCTTTTGCAGCCGGTTTTGCCGCTGCCTTTGCAGGTGCAGCCTTTGCGGCTGGTTTCGCCGCCACTTTTGCAGCCGGCTTTGCTGCTGACTTTTTATTATTGTTCACTCTGTCCTTTAATGCCTTACCTGCATCGAACTTCGGTAGAGTACGCGCTGCAATTTTTATTTTTTCACCTGTGCGAGGATTTTTCCCTGCTCGTGCAGCTCGTTTTATAGATTTGAAAGTACCAAAACCAATCAGTGCAACCTGATCACCAGAAGCAATTGTACTTGAGATAGTTTCCACAATGCCTGAAAGTGCTGCCTCAGTTTGCACTTTACTTAGTCCTGCTCTTTCAGCTACTGCGGCAATTAGTTCTTGTTTGTTCATAAGAGAACTCCAATTAGATTGTTATTAAACAGAAGTGTAGGGTTACCGTGATATTGCCGCAAAAATAGAGTTTTTAACGCATGCCATCAAACAAAAATCATCACAAAGCACCATTTTATGAGGTTGTTAGCGATTTTATGCCTTTTTTCACCATACAAAAAGGTTAAAACATTAGATTTCATGAGTACTGAATTTGCTTCTTGAAACAGCCTTACTCTTACCATATACCTAATGCCGACAATCGCCTATGCCTTTTTCCTCTTATTTTTGCACAGTTACAATGACACAAAAAAGGAAATACAATGGCTATATACATAACTTCCGACTGCATAAATTGCGGTGCTTGCGAACCCGAGTGTCCTAATACGGCAATCTATGAAGCGGGTGCGGTATGGAAACTCGGTAATGAACAATTTTCCAACTCCACATCTCCCGGCGGTTTTAAAGGTGAATTTTGGTCTGCGGACTATTATTATATAGTACCCGACAAATGCACAGAATGCAAGGGCTTTCACGATGAACCGCAATGTGCTGCCGTTTGTCCGGTTGATTGCTGTTTACCCGACCCCCATAATGTGGAGACAGAAGAGAAGCTTCTTGAAAAAGTTGATTATCTCAATTCCATTGACTCTACTCGGCTACGAAACTGATAGCGTGTTATATGATATAAAAGCCGATGCCAAAGT
>JALHLL010000223.1 GCA_022844575.1 bacterium | reverse complement strand
CACTATTCCTTTTGCTACATATGTTTTCGGATACGGAAACGCTAATTCGTATGGATATGTTGGGGGCGTAGGGACAAAAAACATTATTAAACCGACCGTTTATACGGCTAATAATGATACGACAATATGTACAGGGCAACAAGTAGTACTTAATTTATCGGGAGGTAAAAAGTATAAATGGCAGGCCTCACCGTATATAAAATGTGATACTTGTTCGGAAAATACCGTACTCCCGGATTCTTCAACGAAGTTCTACATTGAGGTAACCAATGAGCGCGACTGTATTTTTATAGATTCGATATTAGTTAGAGTTAGCTCATTAAGTCTTTCTCTTCCTAATGATACTACAATTTGCTTGGGTACTTCCATAGTAATATCAGCGGTTGGAAGCGATATATATCAATGGAAAACCGATACAACTCTTTCGTGTTTTGATTGCCCGAGTCCGTTGGCGGCACCAAATAAACGTATACAGACTTATTATGTTACCACAACGAATAAAGACGGTTGCTCCTTAACTGATTCTATTACGATAAAAACAAATCCTTTAATAGTTACTACTCTAAAAGATAGTATTATATGCAGAGGTGATAGTTTGATACTTTCTGCAGAGGGTGCAACAATGTACCGTTGGACACCACAAAGTGGGCTTTCATGCGATACATGTAAAACGACTATAGCAAAACCGAATACGACGACGGCATATATTGTAACAGGTTATACGGATAGCCAATGTAAAGGTAGTGATACAATTGTCATTACGGTCAATACTTTATCAATCAAAACAAACAATGATACAACTATATGTCTTGGTAGTTCTATAATTGCCATTGCAAACGGATCCGACGGTAAATATATTTGGTCTCCTCGTGAAGGGGTTTCATGCGATACATGTCGGATTACGGAAATTATTCCTCAAAAAACTACTATGTATTATGTGGAAGTTTCGGATGAGTATTGTTCCGGAATAGATTCGATACTTATTACAGTTTCGGAATTGGAATCTACAATTTCCCCCGATACAATTATATGTACGGGGGATAAAGTACAATTACATAGCACTGAAGCAAAAACATATATCTGGTCACCAAGTAACTCATTAAGTTGTAATACATGCCAATCCCCCACTGCATTTCCATCACAAACGACAAAGTATATATGTAGAACGGAATCGGAATTTTACTGTACTGATATTGACACCGTAATTGTTTATGTACGATTATGCAGACCGTATGATACTTTGTACTGTACATCTTCTCTTATTTGCGATACGTCAATAAGTGTTTATACAATTTATAATACAAAAGAAATACCCGCTAAAAGAGTTTTCAGTATTTTGAATTATGTTGGTGATGAGGAAGTTTTTACGCTACAAGAATCATCAATAAAGAGTTTTGAAATGAGTTTCGGTGATTCTTTACAAATTCATGTTCTGTTCTCACCAAAACAGAATAAATTTTATTCGGGTTATTTTACTTGTAGATACGATGATGGTGAAGAATTCATACTCTATGTTAGCGGATACGGACGTGCATCGAATGTTCGATTAGCAACGAATGATTCTTCCGATATTATACCGGGGTCTTTTATTGATATTCGTATTTATGCCTCAAGCAAAGATTGGGAATTTATTGATTTGCATTCTCTCAGATTAACATTAAAGTATTTACATCGCTCTTTAATGGTTTCCGATATATCATTAAATAATGGCATTATTCCGAATTGGACATTTAACTATACTGAACACATCGAAAGCGATTATTCTACCCTTACGTTAGACGCTCAGGGTACAGACAGTTTGCGAGATGATGGCTTAGTTTGTACAGTTCGTTTCCGTACATTGTTATTCGACAACCAGGTTATAAAGACTAACATAGTCGGTTCGTCCCCTCTTTATCCGTGTATTGATTTTTCGGAAACAATTTCAAATGTAGAGTTGACTTCATGTTTTATGCAAGGCAGAATGTTAAAAACAAGCTCAATACCCTATACGCTGGAAACATCCTTAACCGAGAAGAATATTTCTTTTGACATAGGAATAGGTTTATCGGGAATGACCTTATTGGAACTGTTTACTATGACAGGTGAAAAGATACAAACGATAGTTAACTCGCCTTTACAACAAGGTCAATATCAATACACAATAAATCGTGAAAGCATATCATCGGGAGTATATTATATTGCATTATATTCCGGTGTCTACCGTATTATAGTACCATTTCTCATCGAAAAATAAATAGTATTTATTTGCATCAAAAGAGTATATCAATGGCAAAAGTTAAAGAAACATTATTTTCTAAAATACAAAACGAAGAAACGGAAAATCTGCAGCATTATAAGCAAGAGTGGAGAAATTCACTTATTGTAAGAATCCTAATTATCGTATCAACACTATTAATATGTTGCGCTCTGTACCCCAATTTAGTACAAAAATCAAAGTCCGATATAGGACATAACAATACGATTATCGGTACAATATGGAATGAGCCGACCCTTATAGCTGAAAGGGATTTTCCTGTTCACAAATCTGATCGGGAATTAGAAGAAGAAAGAAATGAATTAAGGAACAGGGTTATACCTGTTTTCAAACAATCTTTGCAATCGCCAAATACTAATGTTGATAAAGCAATAACCGAAATACGTCTTTATAAGCCATCCAAAACCTTAACCGATAAAAATATTGCTTTTCTGGAGTCCATACCTGTAAGCGATAAGAAGAATCAGCTTGCTGTTCTCGAGCGATTAATTACATCCGTAGGTACAATCTGCGAGAAAAAAGGGTTTATAAGTACTTTTTTGAGCACTATAACTGCAAATGAGATTGTTGTAAGAAAAACAGTTCTCGATGAGATAATAATGCCAAAAAACGATTTGATTGATTCATTGTGGATTCAGAAGTATTGTCGTACATTTATCACAAGAGAAATAGGACAGAATGCTGTCGAAAATTACACCGAGATCGTTTTACGAACAGTTCTACCGACTCTTATTTTTTCATCAGAGTTAACCGAAGAGGAATATCAACTTTCATTACATTCCGTTACAAAATATTCGCATATTATCCGCAAAGGTGAAACTGTTGTTGCAAACGGGGAGCGTATTGATCAGGAAATTCTTGCAAAAATACAGTCTTATCAAAAGAATCGTTTTTCGATGATGGATCGCTCGGTATCGTGGTTAATGGTAATAGGAAACTTCGGATACGTATGCGTAATTTATTCAATTCTTGCTTTGTTTTTGTACTTTATCAGACCTAAAATATTTAATGATAATTTGCAATTCGGTGGTTTAAGTTTAATAGTAATTGTTACCGCTTTTATGGCGTGGCTCTCATTAACTATTCCTTTCGGTATTCCACTGCAATATGCGGTTATTATACCTTCTCTTTCGATGATATGCGCAATATTATTCGACAGCCGAACAGCATTTTATACAACTTTAACCATCGCTCTGATAGCTGCCGGTGTAAGAGGGAATGATTTTGATATTGGGCTCACGATGCTTAGTGCCGGTATGCTTGGTGCATACACCGTACGTGATGTGCAAAACAGGACACAAATATTCCGTTCCATTTTCTTTATTTTTATCGGATTTGTTATTCCTGTATTATCGCTTGCTTCCATAAGGATTTTGGAAATCAAGGAGATTTTACAACAACTTCTTATTGTAGCACTTAATTCGGCTTTTGCACCTCTTCTTACTTTCGGTTTATTATGGGTTGTGGAACGTACTTTTAATGTTACGACAAATTTACGCCTTCAGGAGTTTGACAACTTGAATCACCCACTTATGGAGGAACTTGCCGAAAAAGCACCCGGTACATATCAGCATACACTTACAATTGCTCGGATTGCCGAGCAATCGGCAAGTCTTATAGGCGCAGACCCATTACTGACTAAAGTCGGTGCATACTATCATGATATAGGCAAGATTGCAAAAGCTGAGTATTTTATCGAAAATCAGATAAATATGGATAATAAGCATGATCATCTACAACCGAAAAAAAGTGCTTCGATTATACGCGATCATGTACAAGATGGTATCGAATTAGCCATTGAATATAAATTACCGAAAAGGATTATCAATTTTATTCCAACTCACCACGGCACTTTGTTAATAAAACACTTTTACGCTGAAGCTCTTGAAGATGCACACGAAGCTGGGAAAGATATTGCAGAAAAAGATTTCCGCTATCCGGGACCAAAACCGAATTCTAAAGAAACGGCAATCGTCATGCTGGCGGATGTCGCAGAAGCTTTATCGAGAAGTTTGAATAATGATGACCCTGACGAGTTGGAAAGGGCATTGGATGTAGTGTTTCGCGAACGAATTCTTGACGGGCAATTCGATGAATGTGATATTACGATGAATGACATTAACAGGATTAAAGATTCATTTATTAAGAGTCTTTCCGGGATTCATCATCACAGAATAAAGTATAAAGAAATACATACCGAAGAAGACTAAGCAGAAGTTTCAACAAGTATTTGACTAAGTGTTTTAGTTAGGTTTCTTCTATTATATTTTTCTCTTACTGCATTACTTGCAATTGGTAGTGTGCCTTTTTGATGTTTTTCTATCAGTACTTCAATGGTACACTCTATTTCTTTGCTATTATCGGGTTCAATAACCGTCCCTTCACATTCGCGAATAATACTTGCCATATTACCTTGAGGCGGAACACAACCAAGTATGTGTTTTTCTGCACCTATATATTCGAATATTTTCCCCGGAGTACTGCAATCATCCATCATCATTGCCCATAGAATATCCGATTCATTAAGAAGTTCTACACAACGGTCATGGTTTACATAACCCCATATACGTGTGTTGTCTTGCAAATCCAATTCATTTATAATGATTTTATGCTCTTCACGAAAAACACCTATAAACCATAACACCACCTTATTTCGGAGCATCGGTTTTTTTTCAAATAATTGCTTTAGTGCTTTAAGAAAATATTCCGGCGTTCGATCTTCATAAAACACGCCCGAATATGTAATTATTATTTTATCATCTTTTTTTTGATTGGCATCTACATTGAAGTATTCGGGGTCATAACCTTGCGGAATTACACTCGCTTTCGGCGTAAAATCGTTGCCATATCTTTTCTCCATAGCATAAAAAATAGAATCCGAAGCAACAATTATCCTCCGAGCACTCCCTATCACTTGCTTTTCTTTTTTTATATGCAAAAACTTATGAAAAGGTGTTATGTATCTTCTAAAAGGATAGTCAACCCAAGCATCGCGATAATCGAGATATAAAGGTATTTTATATTCTTTTGCGATTTCAGAAGCAACAATATGAGCTGTGTATGGAGGTGCCGTTGAAAATATGGCATCGAAGTGTTTTGTTTTTAATGCTTTTTTAGCGGCATCTTTTGCAAATTTTTTCCACCCCCTTTTACTATCGGGGAATAAAAAAGTATCG
>JALHLL010000222.1 GCA_022844575.1 bacterium | reverse complement strand
TTTGGGTGTTGGACGTAAACGACGGTCAACAGGACGTATTTGCCGGTCTTCGGGGGAGAGATGAGGGTTACGCCTCGCTCGTCTTCCCGTTCCCTGGCAACCGACGACCCAGCGCCGCTCTCGGTGTTTTTTCACCAAGAGCACACGTAAAGCACGATTCCTGGTATTCAGTAATGTCCACGCCAAAAGATAAACTGTTTTCATGTGCTGCCATTTATCAGAGTCGGCCGGCACGAGCCGGCAGGTATAGACATCTTTTTGGAAAATAGACGAATGGCTAACTTTGCAGAACAACGAGGTGTTTTCAGGAAAGGCATTTCCAAGACACAAGCATCCTGCTTTACGTGTGCTCTTGGTGAAAAAACATACGAGAGCGGCGCTGGGGCGTCGGCATTGAGGGAGCGGGAAGACCGAGCGAGGCGAAAACTACCTGCACCGACCTGACAAAGATATTTCCCGGCTGTTGAGTTATGCTAGGACGCTTCGGGGGAAAAAAATAATCATCCCTTATCTGGAAGGTAGCTTATGAAGAACTACAAGCACGGCCAGCGCTACTAGGCGGTAGGAGGCCTAAAGTCTCGCTCTAGGGCTTGAGTGGTTAGGCTGCCTCCGCGCCAGCGAATAGACAGTCTACTTACCATCTATGGCATTATTTGCAGCAGGATGCTGATGACTGACATCTTGATTTATCGTAGTTGTGCTTTTGAGGATTTCATAAGTGTTTTCTACACTATTTACAAGACTCCCTGTATAGTACTCGGACTTTTTCCAAAAAAGTACTAACAATATCAAATAAATTAAGGAAGCAGTCCATTCTGAATTAATTAATCCATAAATTAGGCAAATTAACACAGCACTTTGTAAAGAATTAAATAAGTCTTTTAAAGACTCAAGGTATTCACTATATCTATATTTATCAAATGCTTGGATATAGTTAACCTTTTTCCAGTACAGTTTAAATTCGTAACTTGCGTCATTCTCTAAGGGCTGTGCTCCTTTGAAATAGATGTATCCTGTTATTCTATCACCCACTAATAGAAAATAGAAAAAGGATCTAATTTTATTAATTCTAGAAGGTTTACCCCGAGGCTTCAGTGCATTGGCTAAGACAACCACTCTCAATGTGTCAGTGCTATCTATAATGTGTCCAAGTACATATATTGCCGGAATTACTAAGATAGTGAGAGTAGTGTAAGGGAAGTTTTTTTCTTCTTTTGGTAAAATAAAATTAATGTCATCCCATGTTATTGGCAATAACAAAATTACAAATGTCAATCCTGTTAGAAAATATACAAGAATATCTCTTATTGTAAATTTACTTTCCATTTAAAATAAGGAATGATTAAAGAATTTATTTGTTTTCACATGCTTGCTGGCACATCTGACATTGTTAGCAACCTCAGTGCCAGCAGGGATGGCAGTAGGATTTAATCCTCTTCCTCTTCACCACTATCATTAATATACTCAGTGTAGATGTCGAAAAAATACTCGCAAGCAGGGGTTATTGTATCACTTTCAACATCACTAATGAATTCCTCTACAAATTCATTATAAGAGAACTCTTCATCGTCAGGGGCATTTCCATATCCATAAGAAATTAAAAGCAAGGTATCCGCTAATTTCGTAATATCCGCATAGGTAATTGAGAATTCGACACTTTCGTGCGTGGTAACTGGCACCTTTTCATATAAAAAGTCAGCCGAAGCCTCAAAGAGTTTTTGCCCAGCAAAAGCCAAGTAGGCGTAATCTATAGCAATATTCTCTTTAGTACTCGAAAAAAGTTGCGTAGATTTAGGTACATACACCTCAATAGATTGAGATCCTTCCTCTAAAAGCAAATCTATAATCGCTTCTTTTGTCAGATTTTGTAAGTCTTGAATTTCAATCATAGCTATTTTAAAATATTTAATTTTTCATTGAAACTCCCTTTCTTCAGTTCGCATTCCCAAATCCTAACTACCGTCCACCCTTTTGCCGTCAGTTGCTCGGAGACTTGCAAATCCCTCAGGCGATTCCTCTCACGTTTTTTATCCCAGAAATCGGCATTGTCTTTCGGCTTGGTATTCCTGCAATCGTGCCCATGCCAGAAGCAACCATCCGTATATATGACTACCCTTTTTTGGGGAAAGACGAAATCAGGGAAGCCGAAAATCGGATAGTTTCTTCGCCAGCCGGTGATTTTTTGCGCCTTGAAATACTCAATAAGTTTGAGTTCAGTGCTTTTGTTTTTTGAGGATTTGACGGCTCGCATCACTGCGGAACGCTTCTCTTTATCAAAAATATCAGGCATATATCCAGTTTCTAATCAAGGGTTGTTCAGCAATTGTTTAACTCTGGCTTTAATATTTTCGTAGGTCGAAGTTAATTTATTTTTTGCCAAGACTGTCAAAAGAGCCGTATGAGCCATCGCATCTCTGACAGGTTTATACTCTTTTGCATCTCTTGTTAGTGCAGCAACTTTATTGGGGTCAGATACTTTGGAGTCCGGTTTATCAACTAAATCTGTCAGATCATTCATTGAAAGGTATGACAGACCATCATTGTTTTGTCTAATTTCAATACTAAGATTACCAAACCCTTTATTACGAGCTTCTAGAGCCTTGTATTCATCAATTATATTCGTTGCTTTAGTAGAAAGGGGCACACTTCTATCTTTTATATACATACGCAAAAGGTTTTCAGAGACGAAACATTCACCATAAGTTGAAAGGTTAAACTGAGCATCTTCAGTCAGTTTTTTTACCCAATCTTCAATTTTGTCTCTTTCGCTTGTCCCAGCAGGAGGAATGAAGTCGTCTGAGATTACGTTAAATAATTCTCGCGATTTTCGTTCTTTTCGAGTGATCCTCTTGTTTTCAGAATCACCATCTTCTCGAAGTTCAATTCGCCATTTATCCCAATCTTCAAGAATTCGCCTGATTATAGGCCGTAACGATTCAAGTAAATCTTTAAATAATTCATCGTCTGAAATTATCCCTTCCCTGCTAGTTGTGAATCTATCTAGGCCATCATCTAACTTATTGAAGTGAATTTGACCATACATATAACTCTCAACGACACTAGCACTAGAAATATGTTTTAATATATCTTTTTCCCTCAACCTTCCATTTACAAATAAATCAATACTTACTTTTTCATCTGTTGTGATTATTTTTAAATCTTTAGGTTTATTAACAGTTGCAATAAACCCTGTTACACCTTCAGGTTGTATGTCTAACCTACTTAGTTTTTTAAGATTAGAGTTTGGAAGAATTCTTTCATTTAAATAAGGGTCTTTAGAGTCATTAATTATCCACAGAAATTGGCTTTTATCAGCCAAACCTTGTAACTGGTCTGTACCTATTAATTGATTATTAAAATAAATATTAAAATCGTTGTCCAGCAATGAGAAACGAAAATATAATGCGATCACTTTTTTTAAATAATCTTCAGTGTTTTTAATTCCGTCTTTGATATTATCAAAAAATAGTATAGTTCCACTTTCATGATTATTGATAAATCTTGAAAATTTTTCTTTTGAAGTATCTCCCAGAAGGTATTCCTGAGGAGTTAGATCATTAGTTATTGCCTGATCAAGACCTCTATTATCAATTGTCCCGCCGACATATTCCGTATTTCGGGTTTTAGTCAGTATAGAGATTCTTTCAGCACAAGAAAGTAATGCTAACTTCCCTATTCCTTTCCTCCCAATAAAAGGGCGAGAAAGAGCGGTTCTATTTACGCCGTTTTTTCGTTTGGAATATCCTATCTTCAAAAACTTATCCTGAAAATCAGATGCGGTCATTCCAAGTCCATCATCTTTTATGAGAAGTAAATTTTCTTGTTTATCAAGGTAGATCCAAACATTCTTTGCGTCAGCGTCCCAAGCATTCGATATGGCCTCTCCAAGCACGGTGATAAAACTACGATACAGATTTCTCCCCAAGTGATTCAAAACACTCAGAGAAATGTTAAAAGTGAACGTGCTCATGCTGTTTACTGTTTTTGGCTATTACTTATTATATTTTTTTAAATGCTTTATTATACTTTTCCCAATCACGAATCCCAGATCGACGGGGACAGCGTTCCCAATATGAGTGCCCAACCTGGTAAGCATTATGTCTTTTTTCGACTTGCAAAACTTGTACTTTTCAGGGAACGTCTGAAGTAATGCCGCTTCTCTAATAGTTAATGCTCGATCCTGCTCCGGGTGGCCGAATCTACCTGTACCGAAATTATAAAATTGAGTCGTAATAGTGGGAGAAGGCTCCGTCCAAGACATCCTACCATACACCGATTTATAAGTCCCTCCACTCTGTCTTTTGTGGCATTCCAACCTTAAATCTTCATCCCAATCAAGCCATGTTCCATTCGGTTTAGATGACTTCATCCTTTTCAAGTTTATCTCCGTAAGATTGCATGTTTGATGCAAAGGATCTTTCGTTGAGACTTGTCCAGCCCCGACAGGAGTTAAATGACCAATCGTATCTCTGGTCGTTACATAGTTGTCGGTAGTATGCGTCTTATCGATCAGGTTAATTTTTCCAAATTTAGAGGCGAGCAAAACCAATCTTCTTCGCTTTTGAGGAATGCCGTAGTCCGGGCAGTAAACATTCTCGTATGAAACTTCGTACTCGTTATCTTTCAGGAAACGAACGAATTCGCGAAATATAACCTGATTCGAAAGATTGGGAACGTTCTCCATAGATACGATCTGCGGCGACGCTTCGAAGATTAACCTTTCAAATTCCTTTAAAAGGTTCCATTTTGTCGATCCTTCTTTACCCTTCACTTTATTCGAGTGTGAAGAGAACGGTTGGCAAGGAGCGCAGCCAACTAATACCCTGACCTCATTTTTCTTCTTCCAATAATTTTCCAGAAGATATTTTCCGGTGACTTCCCCGATATCAAGCGGTAGAAACTTCGCCTCCACATTCTTTTCATAGGCGAATTCGCAAGTTTCATCCAGATCGATGCCCAAGCGAACTTTTATACCTGATTTTTTTAAACCGTAGGAAAGCCCCCCAATACCACAAAATAAGTCGATTGCCGAAACCATTTTTTGCATTTTTAACGTTAATAAAACTATCCCCTTATCGTTTATATTTTCTGATATGATTCACGCTTGAGGTGCGTGGAAAGCATTTGTACGCTCGTTTTATTTTGCTTTTTAATTTTTCAACGGTCAGTGTAATTCCCTTTTTTCGATGCGCCAGCCTCAACTTTTTTTAATTCTCTGCAGTTTTTTTTTCCGTAGTTGAACACAAATATAAAACGTATCGGCATATATGCCCCAAAAAAGAAATCCCTGCATCGAAATTTCGATGCAGGGATTCTGTGTGGCGGAGGCCGGACTTGAACCGACGACCTTCGGGTTATGAGCCCGACGAG
The DNA here is from genome assembly GCA_022844575.1 of bacterium. GTDB lineage: Bacteria > Bacteroidota > Ignavibacteria > Kapaibacteriales > UBA961 > UBA2353. The sequence goes on along the minus strand of JALHLL010000222.1, from coordinate 67 downwards.
CTACCAACTGCTCCACTCCGCGATTTAGTGGCGCAAAGATAATATCATTCAGTGCACAAAACCAAAT
>JALHLL010000221.1 GCA_022844575.1 bacterium | reverse complement strand
GAGTAAGAGAAGTAATAATTACGAAACGTTTGGTAAGTGTCATAGCAAAACTACTGCAGAATGAAGGTGATTTTTATAATATAAATGAAACGCTTTATGAAGAAAACGAAGCAATCAACTATATCATTTGCCGATTGCTTCGTTTTTGATTTTATAAGACGTTTGAATGTTAGATTGATATGGATTATTTCTTTATGATCTTATCAATGTTCTTTTGATTCAATGCTACCTTGAATTTGCCTTTTAACTGTTTAATCCAATCTTCAGTAAGACGTTTTTGAGTCATATCCTGAAAAGCGGGAGCAAAATCGGGAATTGCTTCCTGAAATGTTTTTATACGCGGTTTCTGAATATCGTTTATGCTTACAATTACCCAACCTTTATCGAAATTAAACGGACCATAAGGTATGCCGCCGCCTTTGGCGGGGTTATACTCTTCAAGTACATATTTGGCCAATTTATTCGATTTGGTTGAAACAAGACCGAGTGCGCCTTTCTTCTCTTTTAGTGTGCGTCTTTCCGTATGTTCTTTTGCCAAATCGCTTATATTTTCACCGGCATCGATTCTTTGGCGTAAAACTTTTGCCAATGAATCTTTTGTCGTAAATATCTCCGTCATATCATACGACAAATCTGTAAGATATTTATCTTTTTTCGGTTCCCAGAATTGGCGCGCTTGTGTGGAATCGAATTTCAATTTGCTCCAAACTTCGCTTTCTTCCACCTTAAATAACATGATACCGTCGCGAAACTCTTTCATTAAAGCTGCGAAGTCAGGGTATAATGCCTCAAGTCCACTGCTCATTTTCTCCGTTACGGGATCATCGAACATTTTATAGATAGCGTTTTTAATACCCATTGTATTTAAAAATGTTCCTCTCAAATCACGGCGAGCACGTAATGAATCGGCAATATTACCCACATTATATTTTGCAGATGGTGTGGAGTACAAAGGAAGTGCGCGAAGAGCCGTACCGACATTTTTAATCCAAGTCGTATCGCCTGCCGCTTTTGTCGTATCAATAGTACGTAACAATGATGTTAAATTGGCATTGTTCAATACATAACCGTATGCCCTGCGCACGGAATCAAGATGACGATCTTTATCGTTTTGGAAGAAAAGACGTTTATACTCTTTTTTCACAAAGTCACGTTCTTTTTCAACATCGGGGACAATGGTGGAATCACGGCGTATGATATGGCAACCGAAATCGGTCCATACTTTACCGGAATATTTACCATCGGTTAGAGCGAACAGTGCTTTTTCAAACTCGGGTACTACAGTTTCGCGAATTGTTTCCAAACCTTCAGAACGGGTATAATAAGCACCCATATATCCACCTTTTTGCGCTGTGGAAGGATCGGAGGAATTATCCCGTGCAAGTTGTTCGAACGATGCGCCTTTATTGAGCAAAGCAAGAATACTATCGGCTCTACGCGATGCTGTTACGGAATCCATTGCACCATTGGTCGAGAACAAAATATGGCTTGCGCGAACCTTTAAGCGTGGTTCGTTTTTCACTAATTTGACAATAAAGTAACCTACACGTGTACGCACAAGTGATGGATATAATTCGCCAACCTTACAATTATAGGCAGCATCCTCAACTTCACGCAAAACACGTGCGCTTGTAAAAAATGGTAATAAACCGCCTTTGCGCCCTGTTTCTTTATCTTCGGAGGAGTCCATTGCCACTTTGGCGAAATCCACTCCGCCATTTACTAAATCGAGGCATCGTTTTGCTTTTTGATATGTTCTTGAAGTATCTCCCTTATCCGTTTTTTGGAAAAGAAAAACCATTATTTGCGCCTGAAGTTCGCGTTTGCGTCGGTTTAAAAGCATATTAACCGTCGGTTCAACTACTTTTTTATCAAAGTAATATGTTGAACTCAACATCTTGCGATTATTATTAATATCTGCTTTAACGGCACTGTCTTGGTCTAACTTGCGGTCGAAAGCATCATGCACTTTAAGGCGATACCGAGTGTAGAGTTCAATAAAATCCATAACACTATCACGCGGAACATCGCCAAAGCGCGTTGTACGACGCGTCATGTTTTTCTGAAAAGCTCTTTCAAGTTCTCCGTAGGTGATATTTTCTTTTCCTACGGTTACAAGCACAAGGTCTGCATCGGAGGAGGTTTTGGTGTTCTTACCCGCCTTTTGTGCCTTTGATGGTACTATATGCACAGCAGAAAGAAGGATGAGCGATACGGTGACATAAACGAATGTTCTCATTCGATTACAACTCCAAATAATTATACATAAACAAGATTAGTAAACTAACATGAAAAACCCCACGAGTCAGAAGATAACCCGTGAGGTTCTATTTCTTCTTACAAAAATCCGAAAAGCACGGCACATATTCAACCAAGAGGGTAAAACTATGCTTCTTACTACCTTACTCTTTCTCATAGCAAATGAGTTAATATGGTCTTGTTTCGGCTTTCAGTATTAGTGAATCAACTCAAAAAATACGGATTAATTTCTCTTCCGACGCAGTAATGGTAGAAAATTGCATAAATCACGGCATTTTCATCTGCCCACATTCATGGGTAAAACCTTTTTGTAGGCAAAAGCACCGGCATTTTAAAGGGCTTTCTTTTTTAAAGAACCATTCTTTAGCATTCCCACTCAACATCTCAAATACCTCCATCAATTCATCGAGTAGAGTATCATGAGTTTAGTTTTACTATTTTACAAATATTACTTTGTCAGGTAGAGTACTATTGCTATTTTTGTACTGTTGTTTGAACAGAGGAGAAATGCGATATGGAAATCTCAGCTGACATTATCAGGGGGCATATCGATACAATCATACTGAAATTACTTCTACATGAAGATATGTATGGCTATCGTATAAGTAAAACGATTCATTCGGCTTCAGGTGGAGCATATGAACTTAAAGAGGCGACTATGTACTCATGTTTAAAACGTTTAGAGAGTGATGGATGTATAGTATGGTATTGGGGCGATGAAACGCAAGGTGGCAGGAGAAAATACTATAAAATCACAGAAAAAGGTAAGACTACCTATACCGAAAACAAAAAAAAGTGGGAAGAAGTTAAAGTTATACTCGATACATTATTATAAGGAGGTTTGAAAGTATGAATACCAAGTTAACAAACTATTTGAATGGTGTTTTTGCACCCTATGACGGTGTGAAAAGCGTAGCCGAACTGAAAACCGATCTGCTCTCTGATTTGCAAGAGCGATATAGCGAACTAAAAACTGAAGGTAAGGATGAAGAAACTGCTTTTGCTATGACAATAGACAGCATCGGAGATATTGAACAAACCTTACAGGAGATTACGAATCTCTCCCGCTCATTGGAGCGGCAGGTTCTGACAAACTTCAGCGCGGCAGATCTGAACAATAGTGATTTTGCAGGTGTTATCGCGCATAAAGGAGAATTTAAAGCAAGTGCTTTACGCAGCTCCGACTTTTCCGGCGCGGACTTGACGGGCAGCACCTTTATGGCAAGTGATGTACGTGAAACTAATTATGACAAAGCAAATCTGACTGATTGCAATTTTAACGTTGTTGATTTGACTGATGCAAGTTTCAATCAAACAATACTTGTACGGACAAGTTTCGATAAGTCTTGTCTGAACGGAGCCAAATTCATTGATGTAAAACTGTTTGATGTTACGCTTACGATGTGCGACCTCAGAAAAGCAGTTTTTGAAAACTGTACATTTGAGGGTGTGGATTTCAATTACTCTGATTTGCGTGGGCTGTCTCTTCACGGACTAACTTTTGTTGGTGTCAAGTTTGATAAGGCGGCATTAAACGACGCTAACTTTAATGGTGCAACACTCAGAAATGTATCCTTCCGTCCGGCATTTGCATTAACCAATAAAAACTACCGTGCTATAGAAACCATCAACTTCGATGGAGCGATGATGGATAAACTAACGTATGCGGCACTGAAGGGTTTGGAAGCCGATATATCGAAGGTTACTATATTATAAAAAAAAGCGAAAAAATACAATTTAATTTGCTCTAAGTACAGTACCTGATATCCCGTTATACACCGTACAAACTTTCTAATAGATAGGATTTGTTTTGATTGAAAATAATTCGTCAAATGCCTCCCATTTGGTGATAACAAAGTAGGGCTGAAACCCGTGATAACGGCGAAAAAATCCGTTCCGAACCCATACTTACAGCACACTTTTACAGAATATTAAACCCTGTTAAGCCCTTTCGGAGAGGTATCTTCCGTAGTTTTGTATCAATTACGGTATATAAATGTATTTGTCATCTATCTTTACGGAGTAAGTGAATGAAAACCATAGGGATCTTGTTTGGTATGGAGCAAACCTTTCCGCCGGCTTTAGTGCAGAAAATCAATAGCATGGGGATTGAAGGTGTTTCGGCGGAATTTGTGCGCGTTGGCGGCGTGGGTATGGAAGACCTTATCAAGTATGATGTTATTCTCGATAGGATTTCGCAGGATGTACCCTTTTATCGTGCAATGTTGAAGTATGCTGCAATGCAAGGGGTACGTGTTGTGAATAATCCTTTTTGGTGGACAGCCGATGACAAATACTTTAATTATGCTATGGCGCACAAAATTGGCGTTCCTATCCCAAGAACCTCATTATTACCAAGCTATCAGCATCCACCAGATACTACATCGGAGAGTTTTCGCAATCTGCTTTATCCGCTTAACTGGGATGAAGTTTTCCATTATATCGGCTTTCCGGCGTTCATGAAACCCTATTCGGGTGGCGGTTGGAAACATGTGTATAAAGTGAACAATCCGCAAGAGTTTTTTGCGGCTTATCATAAAACGGGACAGATAGTAATGACTCTTCAGGAAGCTATTGACTTTACAGAGTATTACCGTTGTTATGTTATCGGTAAAAAATATATCCATATTATGCCTTATGAACCCCGTAACCCGCATCACTTGCGTTATGTTGCCGGTTTTTCATTGACAGAGGCAAGGAAAAAACAACTTGAAGAACATTGCCTTACTATAGTAAATGCTTTGGGTTATGAGTTTAACACAATAGAGTTTGCCGTGCGCGATAATGTGCCATATGCTATTGATTTTCTTAATCCGGCACCGGATGCGGAAAAAACATCCGTGCAGGAAGATAACTTTGAGTGGGTGCTTGAGCATGCCGCCAAGTACCTTGTAGAACTTGCTATGGAAGGAAGAAAGGTGCCGACCGAATATACATGGAGTGAGTTTTTATCGGGTGGAGGCATTCTGAAGGATTCCGAAACTAAAAAGGAAAAATCATCAACTAAAAAGGTATCGAAGAAGAAATAAGAATAGCAATTAATGCAATAGTAAGCGTGTGTTGCATCTGTAATACACGCTTTTTTATTAGTGATAATCAATCACGATTTCTGTTACTTATACGTTAATACTTCTTCGTAATCTTTTCCGGAAGCCGACAATCAATGAATGACTTAGAACAACTCTATCAGCAG
>JALHLL010000220.1 GCA_022844575.1 bacterium | reverse complement strand
CGTGTGCTCTTCCGATCTCCTCAGAATACAATAACTGCGTAATGCAAATCGTACACAGAAGGTGAAGAAGAAAGCCGATGATTAGTTTGCACATGTAAACGAGACATTATAATTTTGAATGCAAGTTACTAAAACGCTTGAAATGACTTTCATTCGTCTATAGAGCGGGCTGATAATGAAATGATTATGAAGAAATCCGTTTTTACCATAAGTGTCGTATTCGGCTTTGCATGTATGCTCATTATACCTGCAGAGGTATCCGCACAGTTCAAGCTGACCGTTGTTGAGAAAATGGTGCAGAATGCACACCCTGTACCTAATATTTCTCACGATCGGCTAAAACAGATTTTAGCGTCGAAGGATAGCAATCAAGTAGTCATATTTGATGTCCGTGAACCGGAGGAGTACAAAATGAGTCATGTAAGGAAAGCTGTCAATATCAGTTCAGAGATAAGCGAAAGTGATTTTGCTCGCCTATACGGTACGGCAATTAAAGGAAAATTAGTCGTATTCTATTGTTCGGTCGGTTACCGAAGTTCTATATGTCTCGAACGTCTGAAAAATGTATTCAAACAATATAATGCAGTACAAATAGCAAACTTGCTTGGCGGAATCTTCCGATGGTATAATGAGGGCAATCTTGTTGTGAATGCTAAGGGACAAACCAATGATATGCACCCCTATAACCAGCATTGGGGCAAACTTGTTCAAAAACGCGATTAATTCTTCCGTACAAACCTGCTTCGCCGTACATTCCATCACTTAGCAGCTTCTATATCCAAATCTGCCTTTACCTCCTAAAACAACGATAAAACTATAATAATCGCAAGAGTGAACTATCGTATGTTACCTCTCCATTTCTCCATCGAGAAACCGATAAAGTTTACAAGCCACCAATACAAACCATTTATACCGTGGTGCCGTAAAAGCAATTTATAAGCACTCGGATACATTTTCGGAACTGTTGACATAAGAGTATTATACGATGACCACGATAAAGTATCCTGAAACAGTTCCTTACCTATGTGTGGCGGTAAGTTTTGAAGTATATCTAAAATTATATTCATTGTTTCATTAACGGCATGACGCGGAAAGCGCGGATTCCCGACTAAAAACTGCGCAAAATTAGCGGCAATAGAAACATTTGATTCATATGCAGTTATTCGCGATAAAGATTTCTCATCCGTTTTATTTGATTCGAGAGCTTCATGCAAAAGCATTGTCGTGCGCTTAATATTACGAATAAAGCTTCCGAAACCGCAGTAGGTAAGAGGTGAACTTAGTCCAGCCGAATCGCCGATACACACTATGTTATGTGCTGAAATTCTTTTTTGCTGAAAGAGTGATTTGTGAAGATATGAGGGTATTATTCCGAAAAGTGGTCTGCCTATCGCAAAATTTTTCGCTGGTTTTTTATAAGTATGTAATTGACGAAAGAAAATTTCATAAAGATTGAGTAGAGATTTATCGCGAGAGGAATTAAATGTATCATAGAAAAATAAGTAGGTAATAAATTTGCCCTCATTACTCGGAAAACCCTCCCATATTAATTGTCGTCCGTTATCATCGGCATCATCGAGTGTAACCAAAATTTCGCCCACTTCCGTGTTAACTTGGTTTTCGGCTTTTCCTTCTTCATAACCGGACGAAATAGTTCCGACTGTCGGGCAACAATGGGTAAATTGAAACTGCGGATTTAGTGTTTTCGACACAGGTGAGTACACACCCATACCATCAACAAAAACACGCCCTTTAATTTTCTCTGCAATACCATTTCTTTCTGTAATAATTGTAACACCATTATTATGGCTAATCGCTTTTTTGAAGACAGTTCCATTAAGAATTTTACCACCACTGTATTCTATTTTTTTCCGTGCTAACATAAGCAGAGCATTTGCATCAATGGCAATATCCAATACATCATTCATCCAAAGTGCCGATGTTTTTACGGATGAAGACTTATCATGGAACTTAATAAATCCGCCTTGTGAATAATGTTTTGCAACTATTAACGATAGTTCATCCTCCGAGATTAACCCTACTTCTATTGCTCTTTTAATTTCAGATAATGAGATATTCCAATCCCTATGTGTACTACCTACTTCAAACCTATCGAAAACACATACATTATATCCGTACACAACAGCCATTACAGCTGCATGCAATACCGATAAACCTCCACCGGCATATATTATGTCATAATCATTAGATGAAAAGTTTTCTCGGCTCGGTTGAAAATCAAGAGCGGAAATATTGGACGAACGATAGTTGTCGCGATAATTTTCGAGTGTAAGTAATCGCCCGAACCAATAGGCACCATTTTCCATTGAAGAAAACTTATCGGTTGTCAGCGGATGTGACTTTTCATATGGTATGAAAATATCATCCGAAATATTATCATGCGATGAATTGATACAGAGAGTCATACTTTATACAATGAAATCTTTATGATAACGACGCTTATGGATACGCAATAGTCTTTTCAGGAATTCATGTTTTTGGTGAGATGGTTAATTAATTTAACAATCTGAAAAGTGAAAAAGATCTAAATACTGTGTATAAAAATGGCTTTTAATAAATATAAATGAAAAGTATTCTGTATAAAAAATGTTGCAAAAAACAAAGTTTTATGTAAAGAAAATAAAAAAAATTTGCATTGCTTTTGATATTTGTTGTATTTTTGTACCCCGTAGTTCATTTTAATAAAAAATATGCGGGCAATTATACCGGTTGCAGGTGTTGGTTCAAGATTAAGACCACACACATATACCCTTCCAAAAGTACTTTTAAATGTTGCAGGAAAGCCCATACTCGGGCATATTCTTGATACATTGCAGCAACAAGGAATAACCGAAGCAACTATAATTGTCGGTTATATGGGACATCTTGTTGAGGATTATGTACGTTCCCATTATGGATTAAAATTTGATTTTGTTTATCAGGAAGAGCGTCTCGGTTTGGGGCATTCCATTTGGATTGCGAGACACACAATAGGGAATGACCCTATTTTAATAATTCTTGGAGATACGATTTTTGATGTGGATTTATCGTTAGCTATTAATCAGGAAACAAGTTCGGTAGGAGTACGGAGTGTTGAAGACCCGAGAAGATTCGGCGTTGTAGAAATGAATGGAAATACAATAACAAAACTTGTGGAAAAACCGGATCATCCGCCATCCAACTTGGCATTGGTGGGATTGTACTGTATTAAAAATACCGGACTTTTAAAAGAATGTCTTAATCGTCTGATTACGGAAAATATCCGTACAAGAAACGAATATCAGCTTACGGACGCTTTACAAATGATGATTGATCGCGGTGAAAAAATATCAACATTTCATGTTGAAGGATGGTATGATTGCGGTAAACCCGAAACTATGCTTTCCACAAACCGATATCTATTGGAACATTTTCCCTCGACGATAACAATAAAGGATACTGTAATTGTTCCACCGGTATTTATAGCACCAACAGCCAAAATCAAACATTCGGTTATTGGGCCATTTACAACAATCGCGGAAAATGCCGAAGTAACAGATAGTATTGTGCGTGATAGCATTATTGGGGATAATGCAATTGTAAGTGCGTCGGTACTCGATCAATCAATAATAGGCAATAGTGCCATTGTGCGTGGCACATTCTCAAAATTGAATGTGGGCGATTCCAGCGAAATAGATAAACATTAGATTTTCCTTTATTTTTCACATACGATAATTATTGCTAATGAGTAAAATATTATTTACTTCCGAGTCCGTTTCGGAAGGTCATCCGGATAAAATATGCGATCAAGTTTCGGATGCCGTGTTAGATGCCGTATTAACGGATGATCCGATGGGCAGAGTAGCATGTGAATGTTATGCAAGTACAGGGTTAATTGTTGTTGGCGGTGAAATTACGACAGAAACATACATTGATTTGCCACAATTAGTGCGCCGTGTAATCCGTGAAATCGGATATACGAAAGCGGAGTATCGTTTTGATAGTGAATCATGTGCGGTTATCAATGTAATCAATCGACAATCGCCTGATATTGCAATGGGTGTTGATACGGGTGGGGCAGGTGACCAAGGCATGATGTTCGGTTATGCCGTTGATGAAACGCCGGAATATATGCCGGCAGCATTAATGTATTCCCATCAATTGATGAACGTATTGGCAGATATTCGTAAAAATAATATTACTCTAATGCCTTATTTGCGTCCTGATGCGAAAGCACAGGTAACATTAGAATATAATGATGACGGTTCCATTAAACGTGTTGATACGGTTGTGGTTTCCACACAACACGATCCTGATGTGGAACAATCGAAAATAGTAAACGATGTACATGAATATATTATTAAAAAGGTTATTCCTTCTTCATTGCTTGATGATTCGACATCGTACCACATAAATCCGACCGGAAAATTTGAAATAGGTGGACCCCATGGCGATACGGGATTAACCGGACGCAAAATAATTGTTGATACTTACGGTGGTAAAGCACCTCATGGTGGTGGTGCTTTTTCAGGGAAAGACCCGACAAAAGTTGATAGATCGGCTGCTTATGCCACAAGACATTTGGCAAAAAACATCGTAGCTGCAGGTATTGCACGCGAATGCACTATTCAAGTTTCTTATGCTATCGGAGTAACAAATCCGGTTTCTTTATTAGTAAATACACATGGTACGAGTACGGTACCCGATAAAGTAATAAGCGATTTCATAATGAAAACAATAGATATGACTCCAAAAGGAATTATCGAACGATTGAATTTACGTCGTCCGATTTATCGTCCTTCGGCTGCATACGGTCATTTCGGAAGAGATATTTTTCCTTGGGAAGAATTAAATCTCGTAAGTCATTTTCAAACGATGTAAACCCCCATAATTGTTCTTATTTTATTAATTTTTCGAGGTAAATTCCATGGGAAGACCAAAAAAATCTATAGCTGCACCCGTAAAAGCTGATCTATCATCTCCAAAACGTCGTGGCCGCCCTGCAAAAGCAGCACCGGTTATTAAATCGGCACCTGTAGCAGCGGCGCCAAAACGTCGTGGCCGCCCTGCAAAAGCAGCACCTGTTGTAAAATCAGCACCTGTATCAGCAGCACCGAAACATCGTGGTCGTCCTGCGAAAGCAGCGCCTGTTGTAAAATCAGCACCTGTAGCAGCAGCACCGAAACGTCGCGGTCGTCCTGCGAAAGCAGCGCCTGTTGTAAAATCAGCACCTGTAGCAGCGGCGGCGAAACGTCGCGGTCGTCCTGCGAAAATGGCACCTGTTGTAAAATCAGCACCTGTATCAGCAGCACCGAAACGTCGTGGTCGTCCTGCAAAAGCGGCACCTGCTGTAAAATCAGCACCTATAGCAGCTGCACCAAAAGGTCGTGGCCGTCCAGCGAAATCTGCACCTGTTGTAAAATCAGCACCTGTATCAGCAGCACCGAAACGTCGTGGTCGCCCTGCGAAATCTGCACCTGTTGTAAAATCAGCACCTGTA
>JALHLL010000219.1 GCA_022844575.1 bacterium | reverse complement strand
GCTCTTCCGATCTGCAAATGGTATTCGACAGACCTCAAGAGGATTATTTGGATAAAATGGTACTCAAAATTACATGGTATTCTTCAAAGTTCAACAGAATTGATGCAAAATCAAAAGTATATATACAAAATGGTAATCCGTGGCCTGAGTATTCACTCCAACTAATAGGAAGTATTTTATAATTAAGGTATTTATAACGAGATTATTCCTACAAAATAAATACTTACAAAATAAGCCGACTCTCTTAAAAGAAAGTCGGCTTATTTTTTACGATACTACTTTACAACATTTAATTGAATAGTATTTGAATATCTACCACTACGTATCTGTACAAAATACACACCTGCCGAATAATTGTCGGTGAGTATTGGAAAGTTATGTACTCCTGCATTCAATACCGTACCGTTTTCAATCGCAGCAATCTCTTTTCCTGACACATCGTTTACCGTAATTGTAACCGGTGCGGAATTCGCAAGAGAGAGTGAGACCGTCGTTTCATCATTCGTAGGATTAGGGTATAATGTTGTTGATAAAACCGACTCAATACCCGCTATTTCCTCTATCTGACTTTTCGGAGTATTACCCGAATCACCCATACTTGTACCGCTTGCATTTAGCGCGGGAATTCCGCCTATAATCGGTGGGCAATTAAGTGGATAGGGTACTGAATAAACACCTCCAAATTTATCAACGAATGTTATAGTTACGACAAAAGCACCGACCGCATTAAAACAAATTCGACCGACAACAATATTCGGACCCGTCGGAAAATATGGGCCAATCATGGTATGAGTCCATGTTGCTGATGCGGGTGTCCAAGCAACTGCAAAACTCGGTGTGGACGCGGCTCCGACTACTGTTACTCCGCCACCCGGCGTTATTGTCATTGATACCCAATTGCCCGCCTCCGCAGCAGGTAAGCTATAGGCAACACGAAAGCAGCATCCTCCTAATGGAGTGAGCACAGGTACAGGTAATGCTTTACTTTGGGATACTGCCCCGAAAAGCCCTGCAATAAAAAAGGCAGAAATAACAAATCCGCGCAATGCGGAAGCCATTGTGTATAAGCGTTTCATAACGCAACTCCTTATGAATAATTTAGAAAATGAAGTGAGCCGTAAACATGTCACATTGATAACAGGGGCGAAACTATAGCAATGTTTGTAAGTGTATTGAGGGTAATGTGAGAACGGTTGTTTTAGCTAAGAAAAAGGTGTAACCGATCTATAATTGTTGTGAAACCATCGTAAACCGAATGTATTATTGCCTCTACAATATAGTTCAGACATAAAAAAAAGAATATATCATTGATATATTCTTTCGATGTTTCAAAAGTGAGTCAAAATGACTCTATATGGTATTCTCATTGTTAATGTATTCGGAACCCACTTTCTATGATGTTACTTTCAGTTTTTAGCTGCAACTGAAATCATTGTAATATTCTATGTGTTATTAACTTTCCTCTTCATTCCATTCATCATCAGATTTCATCGTAAACATACTGCGGAATAAATCGCCGAATGCAAAACCTTGTGAAGAATTACCCGAATCAATAAGATTTTTACTTAACAATGAATATTCGGCAAGACCATGTAAAACAAATTCCATCATAAAGTATATATCATTATCGGAAATAGAAGGAAATTTCTCTTGCACAACTTTTTTCAAACCATCGACTGAATCAAGCAATGTTCTATATTGTACTGTTGTACAATCCATAAGTACATCAATCGTATTTCCGGCTGAAAACCAATGTAATATCGGGCTATAAGGATTATTTTTTGCATCTCTTTTTAATGTTTCAGGGTCGGTAAAATACTGTACAAACAGAACCTTTATCGCTTTACCTATTAAAATTTGGGCGACCGTATAAGCACCTTCTTGCTCCCCTTCATATACCAATTCCACTTTACCGGTAATACTCGGTATAATACCTATAAAATCGCTCATTCGGACGGATACCGAGTCTTCCTTCGTAAATAAAGCACGCCTTTCCGCTGAGCTATACAAATTTTCGGAAGCGGAAATTGTCAAGCGAGCGGAAACGCCGCTTTTCTGATCTACATATTCGCTTTTCCTTGCTTCAAATGCTATAAGTTCAATAAGATTTTTAGCCAAAGGATGACAATACACTATTGACTTTTGTTCCGAGGTGAGTTGAGCTTCTTGTTCCGTAATTTTTTGTGATAAATCCGGAGATTTTGGATAATGCGTTAATATTTGACTATCAATCCTATCTTTCAGCGGAGTAACAATCGAACCACGATTTGTATAATCCTCAGGATTTGCCGTAAAAATAAGCGCAATATCCAAGGGCAAACGCATCGTAAATCCCCGTATCTGTATATCAGCTTCCTGCAAAATATTAAAAAGTGCAACCTGAATTCTCGGTTGCAGATCGGGTAATTCATTAATCACAAAAATTGAACGATGTGAACGCGGTATCAATCCAAAATGTATTACTCGTTCATCGGAATAGGGTAACTTTAATGCTGCTGCCTTAATGGGGTCAACATCACCTATCAAATCGGCAATGGAAACATCGGGCGTTGCCAACTTTTCAATATATCTCTCGGAACGGTGTAGCCACTCAATCGGAGTATTGTTTCCGTATTCATCTACCAAATCCTTAGCATATCGCGAAAGTGGTTGCAAAGGATCGTCATGAATTTCAGAACCGGCAATATATGGTATCCATTCATCGAGTAAGTTAACAAGAAGACGTGCTATCCGTGTTTTTGCTTGTCCTCTTAACCCTAATAAAATCATTGTATGCCGCGATAATATCGCACGCTCGATATCAGGAATAACCGTATGTTCATAACCGAAAATGCCATGAAAAACTTCTTCACCATTTTTTAAACGGTCATAAAGGTTCCTACGCATCTCATCTCTTATTCCCAATGTCTCGTAGTCATATGAACGGAGCTCGCCTAATGTTTTAATTTCATTTCTCTTCGCATAAAGAACCGCATTATGTGCCATGGTGTGTATCGTATAGTTGTTTCGAGACAATTACTTTATAGTCGTTTTAATGAGTAAATCATTGCCCTTATCTTGAGTATAATTCACGCAATGTGTAACATTTTCATCTTTTTCATATCATTACAGTATAAGTTAAAGATACGTACTGTACCGATTATGTCTGCGCCTTATCCCATTGGATTGTATCTTATGAAATTATCCGGAATAATTGTCCTTTTAATACTCTGTGTAAATACTTCGCATTCGCAATATATACCACGTATCGAATGGCAAAAAACCTTCGGCGGGTCAGGGCGAGATGAGGCTGAAGACCTTCTTATTACACGATCAGGGGATTATATAGTTTTGGGGCGTTCGACCTCTTCTGACGGCGATATAGCACAAAATAAAGGTAATGTAGATGTGTGTTTGATGAAAATTACCTCTCATGGTCAATTATTATGGCAAAAAACATATGGTGGTAGCGATGTTGATTATCCTTATTCTATTGCACATTGTCAGGATAACGGGTATATTATTTCGGGTTTTACATGGTCAAACGATGGTGACATCACCAATCATAAAGGCGAACGAGATTGCTGGATTTTGAAAGTAGATTCTCTGGGAAATATTCAATGGCAAAAAACGTATGGGGGTTCGGGTTCCGAATCAGCAAATTCACTCTATGTCACAAAGGATGGCGGTTACATTTTTGCGGGTTGGACTAATTCGGAGGATGGAGATGTAAAGGGTCTGAAAGGACAAGTTAATTATTGGGTTGTAAAAATAAACTCAATCGGGGAAATAGAGTGGCAAAAAGTATATGGTGGTAATGCGAGGGATGAAGCCAGTTCCATTCAACAAGTTTCCGACGGCTATATTATTGCCGGTAGAAGTTCATCACAACATGGCGATATGACAAAAAACAAGGGCGATTTGGATTATTGGATTGTAAAAATTGATAATCTCGGAACAATTCAATGGCAAAAAAACTACGGTGGATATGATGGCGATTATCCTTTTACTATAAATCAAACACATGACGGCGGATACATTATCGGAGGGACAACATGGTCTAAGGACGGTGATGTATCAACGAATAAAGGTATGCGTGATTTCTGGGTAGTGAAAATTGATAAATATGGTAATATTATATGGGAAAAAGTATATGGCGGTACAAGTACAGATTATTTGCAACATGTAGAAATAACAAACGATAAAGGATATATAATAACGGGTTGGACGGATTCCGAAGATGAGGATGTGCGAGGTAATAAAGGGAATTTTGATATATGGGTATTAAAAATTGATTCTGTAGGAAATATTCAATGGCAAAAAACCTTTGGCGGCAATAGTATTGATCAGGCATATTGCATTCGCCAAACATCCGATAATGGCTATATTATAGCCGGTTGGACACTCTCCGATGATGGTGATATTACACAAAGTAAGGGTGCCGAAGAATTTTGGCTTATAAAATTACAATCACCCATTTCATCTGCAAACTATCAGGAAATAAAAAACTTCAATAGTTCTCAATTAATATATAATCGAAATGAAGAAATTTTACATTTGAATTATATCCCTCAAATAAGCGGAGACTATTCTTTTACACTCTACTCTCATGAAAGCATTCCTGTACATAATTTAATATATAAGGATATTACCCCACAGCAGAATTACTCGCTTATCATTGCAACAAACTATCTTCCTTCCGGTGCATATTTTTTAGTAATTCGGCACGAATTGTTTTTTGAAACTAAAAAGTGCATTATTGTTCATTGAAAAATAATATACTATTTAATAATAATTTGGTGATTGCTGTGTAATAACTACATCATGCGGATGCGATTCACGTAAACCGGCAGTACTCATTTTTACAAATTGAGAGTGTGATTTCATTTCCGAAATTGTTGCACAACCGCAATACCCCATTGCTGCCCTTAAACCGCCCGCCATCTGATATATCGTATCGCTTACATTTCCTCTGAATGCTACCCGACCCTCAATACCTTCGGGTACAAGTTTCGAAATTTCTTCTTCAACATCCTGAAAGTATCTATCGGCCGAACCTTTCTGCATAGCACTTAATGAGCCCATACCCCTATATGTTTTAAAAACTCTTCCTTCAAGTAACACCTTTTCACCCGGACTTTCCTCATGCCCTGCCAACATACCCCCTATCATTACGGAATCAGCACCAGCTGCAATAGCTTTAGCAATATCCCCTGTTTGCTTAATTCCTCCATCAGCTATAACAGGTACACCCAGTTCGTTTGCAATGGAAGCAACATTCATAATTGCTGTAATTTGCGGTACTCCCACACCTGCAACAACACGTGTTGTACAAATACTACCCGGGCCTATCCCGACTTTTACACCATCTGCACCGGCATCAATAAGTGCACTGGCTGCCGCACCCGTAGCAATATTTCCGGCAATTACCTGTAATGAAGGAAAAAGTGATTTTACTTTTTTAACCATTTGAATGACACCGAGTGTATGTCCGTGTGCAGTATCAATAATAACAACATCAACACCCGCCCTTACCAATAAACC
>JALHLL010000218.1 GCA_022844575.1 bacterium | reverse complement strand
ATTGAACAATGTGAATGCAGGTTATCGCAGCAGTGGTGATCATGTAATCTCCGTACCGACAGGTAACTTAACAAGCGGTGTTTATCGTTTGGTAATCAGTGCCGGCGGAACGACGGAAACACGCACGATGTCGGTAGTACACTAAGAAACCGCTCGACTACTCATACAAAAACGAGTAGGTGACAAGAATAAAGAACGCCTCTTCGGCTTTAACCGAAGAGGCGTTCTGCTTTTTGATAATATGACTTAAATGCAGTAAAAATGTACCTAAAGAACATTTTGAAGTATTTTTGTGCTGTAAACGATAATTTTGTTTGATTACAGTATTTCTCTTTAGGTTAATTACTCATTTTATATGATGTGAAGTAATGGCAGCCAAAAAAACAAAAAAGAAAATAGAAGAAAAGAAACCTCTGTATAGCGATTATCCTATAAAGGCATTGTTTCAAGTAAGTGTTCTTGCAGCTTCCGTTTCTTTTGTTTTGTATTATTTATCGAATCCGAACGATATTATCGGAACTTTTTTTAAGTCATTCCTTATATTCAGTGCCGTTGCTATTGCCGGCGGTATATTAATTGTTGCGGTATTTACCGTACTTGGTAATATGCGCGAAAAAGAGCATGCCAAGTATATTGAAGAATTGGAACAAGAAGCGCAACGGTTACAAGAAGAACGCAGACAAAGACTTCTGGAGATACAGAAGGCGCAGGCAGAGGCGGCTGCAATGGAAAACAATGAGAAACAAGCGACCGAGCAATGATAACATAAATAGTGTGCAGTACAATGGCGATTTATCCGCAACAACTTTCCGATGAACTACTGAAGCAAACTTGGGCTGACTTTTTGGTATCGCAAAACCAAAAGGAACGGCATAAGTTGATGTTACATTATGTATGGTTGGTTAGATATGTGGTAAACGGCTTAAATATCCCCTCGCATTCCATACTGAATGAAAATGACTTTGTAAATATTGGTATTGTAGGTCTTAACGAAGCGTTGGATAGATTTGAAGCGGAGCGTGGACTGAAGTTTGAAACCTTTGCCATGCCACGTATTAAGGGAATGATTATTGACGAATTGAGGCGACTTGATTGGCTATCGCGTTCGGCAAGGCGCAGAGTACATGAATACCTTGCAGCGGCTGATGCTTTGAGAAGTCAGGAGGGTAGGGAAGTAACGGCAGAAGAAATAAGATTAAAACTGAATGTATCGCAAGAGGAGTATCAGAGTTATCTTTCGGCTGCTGCCGCCTCACTTTCAGCATTGGCGGTTAATAATGCGGCTTCGGCACAAACAAATGATGATGAAGAAGTGATATCAAAAGAATCGGAAGACCCCGATTGGTATGATGTGCTTCAAGCATTACAGGATGAAGAGCAGCAACAATTTATACAGAAGTATTTGGAAAAACTTCCCGAAAAAAAACGCTTGGTAATGTCCTTATACTATTATGAGGAATTGACGTTTAAGGAAATTGGTGTGCACCTTAATGTAACCGAAAGTCGGGTTTGTCAGATTCATACACAAACTATAACCGACCTGCGGAAAAAACTGCGGGACTTTGAACATGCTTAGCGAAAAGATACGTACAAAATTAGAATCGAGAAAAGACCTACCCACAATTCCTGCTACGGCATCGGCAGTATTACAATCTATCGATGACCCCAATGCAAGTGCGGCATCGCTTGCCAGAATAATAGAAAGGGATGTATCGCTTACGGCAAGGGTTTTGGCAGTCGCCAATTCACCCTTTTACGGCTTATTGCGCAAAGTATCTACCGTAGAGCTTGCTTTAGTGATTTTGGGACTTTCGGCAGTAAAAGAAATACTACTTAGTCTGGTTGTGCAAAGAATATTCGCAACAATGCGAACTGAACTTTTGGATATTCGAGAATTCTGGAATTACTCCGTCTATTGCGGTTCCACAGCAAGATTCCTGGCAAGAAAATTAGGATACAGAGTAGCAGGGGAGGCATTTGTAGCCGGTTTGATACATGATATAGGTATTTTGATAGCAGCGCAATTTTTGCCGCGTGACTTTGCCGAGATAAGAAAATTGCAGGTAAAAGAGGGGATTGGATTTATGGAAGCGGAAAAAATTATTTTGGGAGGCGGGCATACGGATTTGGGATTATGGTTTGCCGAAAAATGGAATTTGCCTGAGCAATTACGCTCGGCAATTTTTTGCCATCATACCGTAACATGGTCGGAAGAACAAATACCGACAATGTCGTTGGAAGCACAATTGAACGATAGGACGGAGCTAAACCCAGCAAAACCGTTACGCCGCAATACAATGAATGAAAACAAAGTACTGACGGGTTTGGTAGGGCTTGCGGAATTTTTTGCAATAAGCGGCGGTTTTACAAAATGGATGCACGATACCACGCAGTATGATTTGTTTATACATGAAGATTTGCTTACCCAAGTACGCACTACATTTAATGTAGAGGATGATGATGCGCTTATTACATTTCTTGATACCCTTATGTCCGAATATACCTTAGCGGCGGATATGACAATAACGCGGTAACTGAAAAGCCAAAGGAACGTTATCGCCGATGCTTGATAGTGTAATCAGCAATAGGCCAGAAGCCTTCAGTTATACATTTGAATTGTGGTTCTGGTATGGTACTACATTGCTATTTTGAGAGTATTTACCATCTATACCAATCCTATTCCTCAATTATTTCCGCATCCAATATTTCTATTAAGTCATGTGTTGATTTATTGCTTTCATACTGAAAAGCACCAATAATAATCAAAACGCCAAACAATAACATAACAAATGGGCCTATAGTCGCTATATCGGTGTCTGGAAAATTAAATAAGTGTAAACTTGTACCGATGCCCATAAAGCCCACAATGCCACACCAAATGCAGAAAAATACTATCATGGAAGTGTGTAACCTCATTTGTACATTAATGGTTGTTCCGTCAAAATCTTTATGTATCGTTCCTTTAATGATTGGTAAAACAGAATTACGATAATGTATAACTCTTTTAAGAGTAAATTCTGATTCATCAATTTGTCCGATATAAGGTTTAGAATATCTATTCGAAGAGCGAAAAGAAAATCCACTAAAACTGATAGTAAACTCACTAAAAGATAAAAAAAGACTTGATGAGTTTTTGTGTTCAGTATTCTCTTTAAGTCTTTGGACTATCTCAGCAGGGTTTAATTTTGATTTATACTTAATGTTTTTATATAGTAGGAATTTCATAATTGATACTTGGTTTAATATGCGAAGTAACAAAAGTGTTTTTTTAACTTTACTAAGTGGACTAAAACAAAAATGTGATGCACGGTAAATTGTTCCCTTCCAATTGCTTTTATGTGTCTCAATCAGTCAGATGCTCTTACTCTTCCATAACTTATTTTATGCCACGTGCTTTTCTTTGTATTAAGTTTATATATAGTTTCGCTAAAATGCCTTGCATCTGTATGACCTATGACGGTTAACGTCTTCTTATTACTATTAAATATTGTAGGAAAATGCCCTACAGTATCGGTTAAGTAATTGTCTTTATAAAATTTCTTATTGTTAGTTTGTATGTAATAGGTGTGAAAAGGTCCGCCATTTCCGCCGACATCATTAACCACCGCAATATCATCATATCCGTCAAAGTTCATATCGGCTACCACCAAATCACCAAAATAATAATCAGGAATTTCTCTATCTGCTTTGAACCCCGTGGTATATGAAGTCATGCTATCACAACTTAAAAACATATCTGAATAATATTGATCCGAGGTAATCGAGAAAGTGTCTATCAAGAGCTTTGTTGCTTTTTCTTTAATAAACACTTTTAATATGCAGGGCTCACTACTGTACATTGTATCTTTATATCTATAACGTTTAAAGTCTATCTCGATGTCAAATTGATGAGAAAGATTAGTTTGCTTACATTTGTTTTCTTTGATAAGTATATATTCCGATTCTGTTTCGTTTGCGTACACTACACTATCTTTTAATGTAGTTTTGACTTCCTGATGGTGTTGCTTCGAACAACCGATTAGTAGTATAGTCGCGATGATTGCCGTTAATCTTATTAGCGAAGGCAGTTGTGTACTCATAATGACGAATCGGATTGAAAAATAAGCGACGATGCCCAATCACTTGCCAGTTTACTTTTCTACCACAAATGTACTTTCTAATTCGTACCTTATCTTTGTTTGCAGTGTTGGTTTTGCTTCGTTGATGGATTGTGTTGTAATCCCGTCTGAATCATCTTCAGGAATCATTATAACGGTATATGTATAAGTTCCGCGATTTTTAATACGGTATTCGTTACCACTACTGAAACTAGGGATCCAAGAATAAGCAATACCGTTTTTTTTTAGCGGTTCTTCAGACTCAGATGAACCGCAATAAGATCCTCTAAACTCCTTCCAGCCATCGCCAATTTTCTCTTTTATTCTTCCGAAAAAGAAACTTATCATACTGTTCCCACGAAAGGTTTGATTACTTTTGTTCACTATCTTAAAAAGGGGACGCTCACCGATTCTTTTTTTGAAAGAGCTTTGTAAGTAAACATGCTTGGGTGTGTAATACCTATACACTGTCAATTCTTGCAAAAATTCTACTCTACGGTCATTTGAGGAATAGTTTATCGTAATTTCAATTCTTTTTAGTTTTTTATCATGAGTGATAGGGTACTTTATTCTATGCCATTGTTTTAAATCTGCTGAATATTCAAAAACTCCTTTTTTAAGTTGCTGTTTTACTCTGCAAGTTCTTTTTTCAGCTTTTCGAAGTCTTTAACGTATTTGTCGATTTTTACATGGTCTTTGGTTGAGAGCAAGAATGGTTTCCTTCGCCCTGTTATCATTGTGTCCGAAAGTAATCTATCGTAAGAATCAGTAATCTTACATGAATTTGTTGCTTGAAACATTCTACATTTTGTGTTTGGCAGTCTTGTTGCTAACCAAGCATATTCTTTTGTTTCAAATCGATTCGCTAGCTCGAGTCTCTCCAAATTTTTAAGGTGACCAAGTGGTTGTAGAGAATCATCTTCAACTCTTAGGTTTGTTAGAGATAGATACTTTAAATTAGTAAGAGTAGATAAGGGCTTTAGCGATTTTAACTTGATTGGCTTTCCGCCCACTCCCCCACCAAGAATTAAGTTATCAATATGCTTTGCACGTGAAAGCTGGTCAATTTCTTCTATTTTAGAAAAGTCAGTTATTTCAAGCGTTCTTAATCCCTTATTCTTGCTAACATCCCATAGGGTGGTCGCTTTAGTTGACCGATATAAAATAATTGTCTCCGCTTTCTCAAGCGTTTCGAGAATTGTCAAGTCTTTAGCTAAAACCATATATATGTTTAAATATTTTACATTAACTAAAGGGGCGTTCTAAAAATTGATAATTTTGAAAAAGAAAACCAAGTATAATTGTGTTAACGTTGGTATTCTTTAAAAAAGAAACAGGTATAGTATACATACACATACTTGCGTATTCAATTTCACTATTAAATCAAATATGTAAGAATAATTTATCCCAATGTTATAATAATGAGCATAGTTTA
>JALHLL010000217.1 GCA_022844575.1 bacterium | reverse complement strand
CACCATAAAAAAATACCTGCTGCACCACCCTGCCCTTTTCATCTGCCAGGTAATTATATTCCAGTGAATAAATAGAGGGGATGCCCAACTGGCTGGTAAGGTCAATACTGTTATCATCGAAAGAAAGAAATATCTGTCTTAATAAACTGTAAATAATTCTTCCCTTTGTGTTATTTTCTTCTATGCACTTTTGCTCATTCGCAAAAATATCATCCATCATATTTTTTTGAAGTTCCCTGTTATTTATACTGCTGTAACTGTCGGCTACATCAACAGCATCCTCCAGGTTGGTCTTTTCATCCAAATTAGATACAAATGCCTTCATTAATGTTGTCGCATTATCATGGGGCATCATTTTTAGGAAAGTATCCAACTGGTTAAAATTGGCCGCCATCTTTATGAACTTCTTAAAGAAATCCATGTTTACATTCATCAGCAGTTTATCCGTTCGTGGCTGTGTACCCAATAATTGTGTTAGCCTGCTGAAACTGTGCTTGTAACTGGAAGTATAAATATCGTTTTCCCCCATTACCATCATAAAATATAATTCTTCCGCTGTAAGGGGCTGAATCGCTTTCATCCGGATGGCAAGATTATTCTGATCGTGCAGGTCATTGATGGGTGTGATAAAATGACGTATTGCTTTTCGCTGCAGCATATCCCTGAGGCCATTGGTACCAAACATGGCAACAGGTGTATCTTTTTGTATTAATCTCTGATAGTATGCTATTTCCGTTTTTACCAGCAGTTTGTAATACCCAACAGAATCCATCGTAGCTTCGCCATCACCCACTACTTTTTTTATACTGTCTGTTGATTGTTTTCCACTCAGCAGATCATCTAAAAAGGGATAGTACAGCAATGCATTGGGCGTATGGCTGAGTTTGGCCACTGTTTGAACCATTGAGTTGGTACTTCGTCTTATAAGCTTTCCCTCAGGTGATGAAGTGGAAGATGCGTAATCATACAATTGCTTGGGGTCATTTTTACAGGCTATTACAACTAAACTGTCTGCAAACGGTTCTTTTACATACGGACGGATGGTGGTGAGTATCTGCGAAGGGTACTTCGAAACATACTTCAGGTATAATATCTTTTTACTGTCCTGGTAACCGGGATTCTTATTAAACACTTCTGCATTAATAAGCCCTGCTTCATAGGGTACTTCATTTATTAAAGGCGCCATACTCTGGCTGTCAATATTGGCTTTTAGTATTTTTTCAAAATTATCTATCAGCAAAGGGGCCATTGCCGGGTTAATTTTCCTTGCCTTCCAGCCAAGCCTGAAAGACCTGATCACTTCTTCCACAAAATTAAGCTGCCGAATCTTATCGTTATTGGAAGCTATTCTGGAACTGCTTTCAATAAAACAGAGTATTTCATTAATCTTACGGGTAAGCACATCCGTAACCAGCAGGTTTATTTCTTCGTTTTTGCTTACCTTAATAACACTGTCCTGTTTGCCATCAGCCTTATCGCATTTTGCCTGCTCTTCCCTTATCCTGTCATAGAAACGCACCCGCTGAAAAGGCACGGCTGCATTATCGCACTGGGCATAGGTACGGAAGCTGCCAAAAATCAACAACAAGTACATTAAAAATTTCTTCATTCAATATTTGATAATGCTGTTTGCGAATTTACGTTAACCTTTTTAATTACTACTTTTATATCAAGTTGCAGCACTTTTCAACAGTGCCGGGGTGGTAACAATTTAATAATACGGTAACAAGATGTTACAAGTAACATAATTGACACGAAAGACTACTTTTGCACAGCAAATTATGTATGAGTAATGTTAAAAAAATCTTAATCGCAGACGACGAGCCGGATATTCTGGAAATAATACAGTTTAATCTCCAGAGTGAAGGCTACGAAGTGATTACTGCCAAAAACGGTGACGAAGCGATAGAAGCCGCAAAGAAAAGCCTGCCGGGCCTTATTATCCTGGATGTGATGATGCCCGGGAAAAATGGCATTGACGTCTGTAATATCCTCCGCCTGCTGCCTTCATTCAAAGACACGCTGATTATCTTCCTCTCTGCATTAAGCGATGAAACCACTGAGGTACGTGGACTTGAAACAGGCGCCGATGATTATCTCACAAAGCCTATCAGTCCAAAGGTACTGGTGAGCAAAGTGAATGCCCTGTTCCGCAGGGTGAACGATAAAGATTCGCTTGGTACAATCAAGATCGGCGACCTTGTCATTGACAGGGAAAAATACATAATCAATTACCTGGGTAAAGATATCATCCTGGCCAGGAAAGAATTTGAATTGCTGGCATTGCTGGCGTCCAAACCAAGCAAGGTTTTCCTACGCAACGAAATATTAAACCAGGTATGGGGCACTGAAGTAATTGTAGGTGACCGCACCATTGACGTACATATCCGTAAAATAAGGCAAAAACTGGACCTCGACTGCATTACCACTGTTAAGGGTGTGGGTTACAAATTTGATATGCAATAGTCCCCTGGCCCCTAAAGGGAACATTTCATTTAATTAATAGATACATTTGCGCTATTAAATCGCTTTATCAAAGGGGAATGTTCTCATCAAAAAATTTAACACCGCAACAATTATCTGCTGTTACTGCCACAGTAATTGCACTGCCTGTAAGCATTGGCATTTATTTTTTTACACTTAACTGGTGGGTAGCGCTGCTATCACTGGCTGTTATTTTCCCTGGCTCATATGGAATCATCTATTTTATGCTGCAGCAGTTTATTAACAGGAAAATAAAATTGATTTATAAACTTATTTATCAAACAAAGGCGAGTAAAAGAGAAGAGTTTTATTACAAAAACATTTTACCTCAAAAAAGCATTGAAGAAGTAAGGGAGGATGCACAGGAATGGGCTGAGCAAAAGAAAACAGAGATTGAAGTATTGCAGCAGAACGAAGCTTACAGGAAAGAGTTTTTGCAGAACCTGTCACATGAACTGAAGACACCCATTTTTGCCATCCAGGGCTATGTACATACACTGCTGGATGGTGCGTTAGACAATCCTGGTGTAAATAAAAAATTTCTCGCCAGCACATCAAGAAATATTGACAGGCTGGTGAACCTTGTTGACGATCTTGATGAAATATCAAAATTAGAGAGCGGGGAACAGCTGCTATATAAAGAGAATTTCATTATACAGGATCTGATTAAAGATGTATTTGAATCGCTGGCTATAAAAAGCGATGAAAAGCAAATGAGGATGCAGATAAAAAAAGGTTGTGAACTGCCGCTTACTGTACATGCCGACAAAGAAAAAATAAGACAGGTACTGATCAACCTTATTGACAATGCCATTAAATATGGAAAACAGAATGGCGTAATCGAAGGCAGTGTCTATAAAATTGAAGGCAGAAAAATCCTGATAGAAATAAGTGATGACGGGTTGGGTATACATGAAGAACATTTAGGAAGAATATTTGAACGTTTTTACAGAACAGATGCAGCCCGCAGCAGGAAAGTAGGCGGCAGCGGGCTGGGCCTCTCTATCTGCAAGCATATCATTGAAGCACACGACCAGACCATTCATGTACGCAGCACCATTGATGTAGGTACTACCTTTGGGTTTACATTAGATAAAAGAAAAGATCAGTAACCTGTTTCGTTCAGATCGAAATACCCGCTTTTATAGCAAAGAAAAAATAAAGAGGCGCCCAAACACTATTAAATCAATTTTGTTTTGTCTTTTTAAACAGCAGTTTTTCTTCCTTGATATTCCTGCACCAGTATACACACAAGACCCCTCCCGCCACGCCAATAAAAGAGCCAGCCAGTACATCAATCAAAAAGTGCTGTGACAGATATATCCTTGAAAAACCAACAGCCACTGCTAATATCAAAAACAATACCTCGAGTAAACTGCTTCTGCAATACAATGCTAATACTGCTGCAGCAGCAAAAGCTGAAGCAGTATGTCCTGATGGAAAACTGCTGTTGCCTGCATGAATAACCCCCTTTATAAAAAATGGAAGCCAGTCAGGAGCAAAAAATACCAGTGGTCTTGGTGACTCTGCCAGTGGCTTAATGAGCTGGACCAGCAGCCCTGTGAAGGCATAAGCCAGCAGGAAGGTAAGGCCCAGCTTTTTTTTCTTCCAAACAAAAAAGAAAAACAGTGACAACAGCACTATTGTGAATCCATTTCCCAGTTCAGTAAAATAAATTATAAACTGGTCCAGCCAGCCGGTATGAAAAGCATTTAATATCAAAAAACTTTTTGACTTTCCCTGGGATAATAAAAGATAGAAGCCAGGTGCCAGCACAAAAACATAAGCGATAAAAAAAGTAATGTGTTTTGACCTGCCTGTTGTTGAATCCATCATACTGCAAAATAACAAAACTGTTTTAAGTATCCCAGATTGAATAAGCTTTCATAAGCTGCTCCTTGATGTTTTGGTAACACTGTGTTTACAATTTAGCAATACAGCTATCGCAACTTTATGTAAACTTTTAAACCCTGGATAAAAGAAAAATCGATATTGCGGTTATTTCCGATGTTCATCTTGGCACTTACGGGTGCAGGGCCAATGAACTTTCCCGCTACCTCTCCACCATAGATCCTGCTATCCTGGTTTTAAATGGTGATATTATCGACATCTGGCAGTTCAGTAAAAAATACTGGCCCCCTGCTCACATGCAGGTGATCAAACAAATAACAAGTATGCTTAGCCGTGGGGTGAAGGTATATTATGTTACGGGCAATCATGATGAAATGCTCCGCCGGTTTGAAAATTTTTCTGTTGGAGATTTCCATATTGTAAACAAACTCGTTATTCATCACTCCAACAATAAAAAGAGCTGGATATTTCATGGCGATGTATTTGATGTGACCATGCAGTACAGCAAGTGGCTTGCAAAACTGGGTGCCGTAGGATACGATTTATTGATAGCTCTTAATTCGCTTATTAACTATATCAGCAAAGTTTTCGGCTATGGCCGTATCTCCCTGTCAAAAAAAATAAAGAACTCCGTAAAAAGCGCAGTAAAATTTATCAACAGTTTTGAGCAAACTGCAGCGGAAATTGCAGTGGAAAAGGGTTATGATTATGTTTTATGTGGTCATATTCACCAGCCCTGCAACAGGATAATTAAAACTGCTGAAGGCCAGGTGAATTATCTCAATTCCGGCGACTGGATCGAGAATCTATCTGCCTTAGAATACCAGCATGAACGATGGACAGTGTATCAATACCAGCAGGATGTGCAGGCAGCTGAATTACATAACGCCTATTATACAGATGAAGCCGCATACCTGCGTAGCACCGAATTATTTAAAATGATGATGGAAGATTTTGTAAAAGCTTCCTGATATGCCGGGCATGACCATCACGGTATGACTGAAAATTTGAAAACATGAAAGTACTATACGCCATACAGGGAACAGGAAATGGACATGTGAGCCGGGCCAATGAAATACTGCCTTTGCTGCAACAAAAATGTGACCTTGACATTTTACTAAGCGGCGTGCAGGCTGATGTTGGCGTGAACCTGCCGCTTACCTATAAAAAGAAAGGGCTGAGTTTTATTTTTGGTAAAAAAGGCGGTGTTGACTTTTATAAAACACTGCAGCAATTGCAGGGGAAAAAATTTTTGAAAGAAATAAAAGAGCTGCC
>JALHLL010000216.1 GCA_022844575.1 bacterium | reverse complement strand
AACTGAAAACTAATATTTCATCAATACACTATGTCATATATCTTACGATTGGTAGTTTTTGCTGCCATTTTTTGTGCTTTTACTTCATCACTACAAGCTCAAATATTCATACAACTTTCCAATGTAGATGGCTTTGGCAGGAAAGTGGACGTTACCAACTACCCTATTTGCAAGATAACGGTAAGAGCAAATAATGGCGGTTCACCCATTCCTATCAACACGAATAATATCTACTTTCGCCAAAACGGACAGAAAGCATTACCCTTTCGCGTCGTGACGAATGGATCACAGTATGATGTCTATTTCAATAGCCGTACTTCAGGTAGCACTAAACTTGATATTATAGTTACAGATAAAGGATTAGCCGGTTTGATCTCCGATTCCATATCCGAGTTTTGCCTTGTACGTTTTCTTAATATTCAGGGGTTTGTAACAACTGAGGAGAAAGTACAGTTCGCTTATGTAGGAGATACGGCGACAATTTATTTGCAGGTTAATGCTTATGTGGGAAAATCAAATGAAGACGGTTCGCAAAGACCCATCAGACTTGATTCATTACACATGTCATCGCCTGACTTCAAAATCAGTTGGATTGGCAGTAATATCTCCATAAAACCGCCACCGCTTGATATGCTACCGGGTTTTAATTATTATTTCAAAATCAGTTACTTACCAAAATCAACAAATTATATACGCGAATATCTGACTGCCCACTTTGAGGCGGGTGGCGAAATAATTCTACCCATTACATTGTTCAATCAGCCCTTACCTGAAAACAAAGAACTTATACTTTTATCACCGAATGGGGGAGAGATTTTTTCTCCCTGTGAAAAGTTTCTGGTAAAATGGAAGGGTTATTCACAAGATGCTCCCACTATTGTCGAAATGCAGTCTGATGGTGGCGCATGGAAAAAAGTAGGCGAATCCTCTGATAGTACATATTTATGGACTGTTCCTGCCACTATTTCCGATAATGTACGAATTCGTGTTCGTCAAGATTATACAGCAGTACAAGAAACTCCTCTTTCAGACCAGCAAATTGCTGCCGGCGAAAAAGTGAACTTTTCACGTGATGGCGGAACTATGTTGAGCGGCTATAATAACGGATTTGTTACCGAATGGGATATTATTAAGAAAATTAAACTAAATTCTTATTCAGTCAATTTTTCCGGTTTTCCACTCCAAAAATTGAAAGTGCTTGGTGTTGGTTATACGCTCAATAATCGTTTGTTTTTTGCGTACCGTGAGCCGAGTAATATACAGAGAGTTGCATTTTTTAATATCGGGAGTTCTACCCCCGTAAGTGTTGTTCAGTTAACAAATAATCCTATTCGCGAGCTTTATCCATCGCCAACAGGTGAATATTTAGTATCTGTACCCGAATTGGGAGCATCAATAACAATTCTTAATCAAACGGATGCAAGTGTACAAAAGTCGGTAATTTTCGAAGCACCGATTACGGGATTTTTCATCACTAAAGAAAAAGCCGTCGCAGCATTTCTTTCTGGCAAAATCATCAGCTTCGGTTTGCCGGATTTCAGACGATTGGATTCGGTAACCGTACCTGAACTGACAATCGCACATAATGTAAGTATAACAAATGACGGTACTCTTGTTGCGGCTGCTACCTTTGCAGGTGATTTGACATTGTATAGTAATTCCAATTGCGATTTGATATTGATTGATATGACCAATAAAAAGGTTGTTCGTTATAGCCAGAATGCCTCCGGCTCAAATTCCTTAGGTTTGGCTTTTAGTCCCTCTAACAGGTTTTTAGCAATCGGATACAGAGAACAACCGCAAGTATCGGTGTGGCAATTACCGGGTGAAAGTACATTCTTAGGAAATATTTCGGGGCATTCATCAACAATGACCGATATACGTTTTAGTCCTGATGGAAAAACCATTGCCACAACATCGAATGCAGTTGATAATCTTAAAATTCGAAGATTAACATTTCCCGAAGCGGATACAACCGATAATACATTTTCTATCAGAAGACCCTCAACAAAATCGGAGATTATAAACCTTAAACCACAGTTTATTTCTCAAATAAGAGACAGTATAATTACAGGCGGATTATGCAATACGGGGGATGTAACCCTTGTTGTGGATTATACACGATTCCGATTCGGAGAGCATTTTTCACTGCCGAAACCATTAACAAATGCTGATTCCATTAAGCCCGGCGAATGTCTTACATTTTCCATTCGTATGATTGCACGTGATACGGGTTTAATTCGCGATACCCTTTATATCGGTTATTGCGGACTTGAATATCTCATACCGATACATTCAATCGGTCTTAATAGAAATATAGCACTTCTTGCACATAATACCGAATATGGAGAAATATGTACCGGCGATACGATTACAAAAACATTAACCATTCTGAGAAATGATGACCCTATTCCTTTATTGGTGAACAGAGTTGAATCGAGGAGTACGGATTTTGCGATTATTTCTACTATTAAAGATACTTTAATTGAACCGGGTGGTACACTATCCGCCACAATTGCATTTGTGCCGCAAAATGTAGGCAGAATAAATGGAAATATTGCAATCATACATTCCGACCAGGAAAAAGTAATTCCGGTATTTACTGTATCAGGTAATGGCGTAGGGGCTAATATCAATGTAGTATCCAAGGTATATTTTATTCCTGAAGTACTTACACGAAAAATTAAGATTAAAAATAATTCCGATAATATTGTTAATCTTATCAGTTATGAATTAAAACCGGCGGGTATTGTGACTATTCAGCCACAGGTACCAACGTCAATACCTCCACTTTCTGAAGTTGAATTAACGATTTCATTAACACGTGAGCTTGATTTTACCGAAAGAGATACCCTTATTATTACGGCAACTCCGTGTGCAACAAAAAGAATTATCGAATTATTACCCTATACCGCAACGTCGGAAATAACAATACCCGCCGTTACTGCCGACCCGAGTGGTAATGGTACTATACCTATCAATTATGTAAATGTTGAACCTGAAGAGTTCGGAGCAATAAGGAAATTTTCGGCTGAAATTATTATGAATCCGCGTCTATTTTTACCGCGTGAAATTATCTCGAATTTCGGTACAGGTACTATCACTAAAAATGAAATAGTAAACGATAAAAGAATTATAGGATTTACCATAGAAGGAACTTTTCCCGCTCAAGGAAAAATTGCTGAGATATCAGGTCCAGCAGGTATGGCTGAGGTACTTACAACGCCAATCGAATGGGTAAATACATCGGTATTTTGGGGTAAAGCCGTTACAATTTCCGCAGCGAATAACGGTACATTTTCCGTTACAGAAGGAATCTGCGGAGATCCGAGAATTATGACAGTAGGTCAGATTATTGCTACAATACAACCAAATCCTGCCGATGAACAAGTGATGATAGGAGTTCATTCCGAATCCGAAAGTCAACTAAAAGTAGATTGTTATGATAATCTTGGAAATTTGGTACTTAATACCATCATTCCTGTCTCCAAAGGAAATTCTTCAATTCCATTATCAACGGAAAATCTACGCATCGGTGCTTATCAATTACATATTTCATCAGAACATACTTCCTTAACTCTACCTCTCCTGATTGCACGATAAACTGTATATATGAAAAGAAATACTTTGAACTATTTGAATATGAAGAAACGCTTTATTTTGTTTATTACTTTTTGTGTATTGTGCATTTCGGCAAAAGGTCAGGAAGATACTCTCAGATTAAAATCGATAGCATTGGTTGGTGGAGCAGGAATGAACTTTTCCTTTCATTCAGCCGATTTCACAGCACTACCCGGTATTGTAAATTGCTGTTCGGGCTATACAGGCGGTTTCGGACTTAATCCGACCTTTTTGCTCGGAGCGGAATTCTTTCCAGATGGCAAATTATTCGATATGTCGTACAGATACGGAATAAGGGTGGGGTATTCGGGAGCAAACGGTGATTTGACAACGGAAGAGTTTTCCTTTAATAAGATTGAAGGAAATAATGTCGAGCAAGTTATATCGCGACATACATTAACAACAAAGTTGCCTCTTATAGTTATAGAACCTTCATTAGTACTCTATCCGATTGAAAATAATTCTCTCGGCATTATTGTAGGGCTTTCCGGCGGGCTATTCATGTCCAAGACATTTGAGCAGTCACAAGAAATAATTCAGCCCTCCAATATACTTTGGCTTGAAACGGGTTCCCCTGTTAAGGGTTCTGCATCCGGAGATATTCCGCAAGCGGGTTCATTATTTATAGCCCCCCTGATTGGTGTGCGTTATGATATTCCATTAAGCGAGCAGTGGGCAATAATTCCTTCCATTACAGCTTTACCCCAAATTACATCATTCGTATCATCGTTGGATTGGAATGCCTTACATACAAGGGCTATGGTAGAAGTGCAATACCGTTTGGCAGAACCTCAACCGGAAAAAATTGCTCCACCACCTCCTCCCCCGCCGCCACCTGCACCAAAACGTTTGGAATTGGCAGTTACGCTTAAAAAAGCAAATGGCGATATAGTAAAAGATGGTGAGAAAATCCGTTTTACGATAGCAACAACGAAAACAAGATATAGTCATGATGCAGCCCCGATACTATTTTTCAGAAAATCTTCATCGGAAATCTCCACAATTATTCCTCTTTCGGAAACAAGTTCGGAAGAAACGGCTCAAACAAGCGTTCTTATAGGTTTGGTATCTATACTTAAAGCGGATGCCGATAGTAAGGTTGAGTTAAGAGGTATCTCGGCAGCCGACGAATCTCCCGAATTGGCTAAACAACGTGCAGAAAATGTAGCGAGTTATCTATTTGTACAAGGGATTGACAAGTCGCAAGTTCGTATCACTTCATCATCTCAATCGGGTACAATAAGAGAAATACGCGAAGAATTACTTGATGAAGACAGATCGGTACGGATTTTTGTAAACGGCTCATTAAAAACAATTCCCGTCGTCTATGAGAAAAGCGATAAAAAATCCGACCCGATACAATTCAGCTTCGAACCGATTATAGTTGCAGAAGCAACCCCTTATCAGGCATTCGGAAAATTGGATTTTGAAATGCGAACGGTACAAAAACTTGATGAAAACACGCGGTCTATCGCTGTGAATCCGGACGATCTGTTTGCAAACTCCCCTACAAAAGCAAAGTTAGATTATGCCTTAGCGGATGCAGAAGATAGAAGAACCGCAGCAGGATTGGGCTTTACCTTTATTCCTGATAATAGAGAAACAATTATTGAAAATCGTTTTGGCTCAGGAATGAAAACAGATGAGTATATACTTGGTTATTTTAACTTTGACGGCACCGATTTTTCTGCGATAAATGAAGAAGCAGTAAAGACGGTTAGGGAAGCACTCCAAGTTGGGAAAAAAGTGGAACTTTATCCGAAAACGGATAATTTCGGAACAGGTGAATATAATATGGAATTGGCAAAATCCCGTTTGAAATCAGCACTTAAATTATTAAATACCAAAGAGGAATCAATTATTATCCGTTTGGATAATGTTCAACAAAACTATGATCCTTCCGCCGTATCACGAATTTTACATAGAACGGTAATTGCTAAAATTATAGATTAAGAAATGGCATTTGTAAAAACAAATGTATGCAGAATATTAGATGCTGCTCATATTCCCTATGAAGGATTCACC
>JALHLL010000215.1 GCA_022844575.1 bacterium | reverse complement strand
AGGAAGCCGAATCCGTCGGACATTACTTCCAAAACGCCTTCGGAAAAATTCCCTTGTATCTGTTGTTCACGAGTTTGTAATAATGCCTGAGCGGCACTAATCTGAAAAATCAATTCTTGCTTACGTAAATCGGAGTACCCTTCTATTCCGAGCTCCTTTGCAATTTGCGTAAGTTCAATAATTTTTTTCTGTTTCAATTCCGTAATACTGAGTACAGGAAGAGATGCAGCAGACAGAGCTACCGAAGGTTTAATCTCCACCGGTGGCGGTGAAAATTGCTCATAACCGGTTGGTGGCTGGTCTATCTGATTTGGATGTTGCTTTGATGTCGCCGCCGGAGCTGTACTCGTTCGGTGGCGCATGCTAACGCCAGCACGCTGCGGATGTTGGCGTTTCGTGGAATCGTCTTGAGGCATGTTCTCTTTATGAGTTGTTAAAAAGAATGGATAATTATGAATAATAAAATAAATTTCCTGTGAACAAGGTATCAATGTGCCCCATCTGCCAGACCTAAATCTGGTCTTTCGATAATCATTTACTATATGAATTAGTAAAACTAACTTTGGAACATCTATCGAAAATCTGTCGGGGTTATAAACCGACAACAAATTGCATCAATAGTGTGTGTCTAGTGGGTATTGATGATACTGCACACCGAATAAATGCAATGTAACACACTAATACGAAACAAACAAGTAATTTTTAGCACACACACGAAAAAAAGTAATTCGTGGTATATTATTGGATTCTTATCCTTTGTCCTGCGATAACGTTATCGTTACGAATTCTATTTTTCTTACGTAGGGTTTGAACGCTCACACCGAATTTTTCCGCTATTTCGGTTAAAGAATCACCCTTTCTAACAATGTAGTGTTTAGGTAATGACCCAGTTTTGTCATTATCTGAAAAAGAACTACCTTTTGCATTTCTTTCGGCATAAATAGTTAACCTATCGCCTACTATTATTTTGTTACCTTCAATATCAGGATTCCAACGTCGAACATCGCCAACTTCAACACCGTATGTAGCTGCAAGAATTCCAATATTTTCACCCGATTTTACTTTATGTTGAATCTTCTTACCATCATTACCCTGGACAGCAAAAGCCGACAATTTTTCTTTTGATGAACGATTATTACCACTTTCCGCACCCTCAGATGGGGGTATTGTGAGTACTTTACCGACTGACAGGGTTGAAGCCAATGTCATTTTATTTGCCTTAAGCATTGAAGATAATTCAACATTATTTTCTTTAGCAATTTCGGCAAGAGTTTCACCTTTTTTTACTATGTGAGTAGATGATTCGCGGCTTTGTAATGCTTTCGTTTTTTCAGACTTTGTATTTGCTTCTGCAACCGTTTTCATTGTTCCGAACTCTTCGGCAACATTCAATTTATCGCCTACATGAATATCATCCGCCCCTATTGGCAAATTATTCCATAAACGCATATCGGAAAGTCGCACACCATATGCACGTGCAATACTACTAAGGTTTTCACCCTGTTTTACCATATGTTTAACATAACGTCGCGCGGAAGGTTCTTGCTGTTGAATGGTTTGCGTTTTTTCGGGGATTATTGTTATGTTTTGAGTATTGATTGCCGGTAAAGACACTACACTATTACCTGTCGATGTGTTATCCGTAGCTGTCGGTTGCTCGGAAGTATTCGTTGCTACCTCAGTATTTTGCGTTTCGGTTTGCTGCTGAACAGCATTCTGCGCCAGATTGCCTGTTGTTTCTCTCGAAGAAGAATTTAACGGTATCCTGAGTACCGCCCCCTTGCGTAGTTTAGATGAAGCGTCACTTATACCGTTCACATCTGCAATCTGTTGAGCGGAAACACCATAACGGCGACCTATTGAAGAAAGCGTTTCTTTTCTTTGAACTACGTGGTCTAACCACGGACGTTTATCTTCATCGGTTAGAGAAGCAAATTTGGAGTTGAATTCATCAAGTGTACCCTGCTTCAATCGTAGCTCATACGATTTGGAAGGTGGGGTACAAATACTTGTCAATTCCGTATTGAGTGCTTTCAGTTCATCAAGTGTAATTCCCGCGCAATTTGCCAAAACCGACAATGCTACGGGTTCATTAACCATAACCGTCTCAAAATTATATTCCGGCTCATATTTAATCTGCTCAAGATCGAAACCGTATTCATGCGGATTGGAAGTAACAATCGTTAAAGCAAGAAACAGAGGTACATAGTTTCTTGTTTCTTTCGGCAAATGCGGCACTACATCCCAAAAAGTAGGTTTTTCGAGACCCGTTTTTTTAATTGAACGTTTTACACCGTTGGGCCCATAATTATACGATGCCAACGCCAAATGCCAATCTCCTAAATCACCGTATAAATCACGAAGATGTCGCATTGCCGCTCTTGTAGCTTTTTCAGGGTGACGTCGTTCATCAGTCCAACGGGTAACCTTCAAGTTGTACATTTCGCCCGTTGATTGCATAAATTGCCATAATCCTACTGCTTTAGCACGAGAAACGGCATTAGGATTCAAACCGCTTTCCATCATAGAAAGGTATATGATTTCTTCCGGCACACCTTCTTCTTTTGCAATACGCTTCATCATCGGGAACCAACGCCCGCTACGCTCTAACCATCGTTGGTAAAACTTACGACCTTTGTTTTGGGTAAGAAAAGCTACACTTTTTTCAACCGCTTCATTGATAGTAATCGGGATTGTTGTTCCGGGTATTGTGCGTACATATGTTTTTCCGAGAGTATCATTCGGTATAATATTTATCTTATTGTCATTATTTCTTGCATAAGCGTCAACTTCTTGAAAAAGTTTTTCGCGCAATACAAAAGCCGCCGAAGCAGCAGGCAGATTATCTATATCATCAACGAAACCTTCATAATCTTCTATTATTGATTGAGCAAGATCAAGAAAGTCCTCGTTTTTTTCTATACCGGGGTAACTTACAAGTTCATTAAGCACCAGCATTGCTTCCTCAAAATACTCGGCAGCATGTGTGGTGTCTTTGCGTTCTATTAAACTTAATCCGTTAATATACCATTGGCGGGCATGTTCAAGTTTTAGTTTTACAAGTTCTTCACCTGTTGGTTCGGTGGGGTCTTCGCTGTCAAATTCGGAGTATTCATCTTTGAATACTTTTTTAGGAGTAACCGGTTTACCCGGATTAGCCGTTCTCTGCTGGGAAAGTGCAGGTTCAGCAGAAAAAGCTACTATGAATGCAACAGCTAAGCCGAAAACACAACGAGTAAACAACATATTTTTTCCCCTCTCAATAGTTCTTTTCAACTTTACGACGATTGGCAATTTACGGCTTAAACTTTAGCCTCACAACTACATTTTCGTGAACATTTTTTCATAGTTACTCTCTGCAAGCACCTAATATCATAACTTACTTATGTTATCAAATATCTTTTATTCATTTTGCAATACTTATGATACTTACAATCATTAATAAATATCAGTTTCAAGCACTTGTACGAACCGCCTCACGTTCGTGCATTATCTCATAGAGAGGTTCAGCACCTTGTTCCACTACGGAGCGGGTGATAACGCACTTACGAATATGTTGTTTGTCCGGCAGAATATACATCACCGGGTTCATAGCTTCTTCCATAATTGCTCTTAGACCTCGTGCACCTGTTTTTCTCAACTTTGCTTTCTCCACAATGGCAATCAGAGCATCGTTTTCAAAACTCAAATCCACGCCTTCCATAGAGAATAGCTTTTGGTACTGCCTTATAAGTGCATTCTTCGGTTTTTGCAATATATCCAACATTGCCTCATCCGATAAAGGTGCCAAAGGCGCAATGACAGGAAGTCGTCCAACAATTTCGGGAATAAATCCGAATTTCTGTATATCCTCCGGCTCAGTATGTTGAAGTATATCATATCCCTCTTCAATACTTTCCTGCCCCTCGCTAATAAACCCTATCGTTTTATTATTGAGACGTCGAGCAATGATTTTTTCCATGCCGTCGAATGCACCGCCGCATATAAATAGAATGTTTCGTGTATTTACCCATATCAAACTTTGCTCGGGATGCTTACGCCCTCCTCTCGGCGGAACTCCTGCAAGCGTACCCTCCAAAATTTTCAATAATGCCTGCTGTACTCCCTCGCCTGAAACATCTCGTGTAATACTTGCCGAATCACTTTTCCGCGCTATCTTATCGATTTCGTCTATATATACTATCCCCTGCTCTGCACGAGCTACATCATAGTCGGAGTTTTGTAGCAGATGCACCAACACCGTTTCTACATCATCACCGACATATCCCGATTCGGTAATAGTCGTGGCGTCCGCCATAGCAAAAGGGACATCAAGAATTTTTGCCAAAGTTCTTGCAAGCAAGGTTTTGCCCGTTCCTGTGGGGCCAACTAATAATATATTACTCTTTTCAAGCTCCACATCGGCATACGAACCTCCTAAAGATTCGGCATAAATACGTTTATAATGATTATAAACGGCTACCGATAGAGTTTTTTTCGCATCATCCTGATCGACTACATATTCGTCAAGACGTTTTTTCATTTCCGAGGGTTTCGGAAGTTTATTTATACTTTTTGTTGGGAGCTTATCTTTTTGGCGCGCATTACGGTTAATTATTTCTAATGAACTCTGAACACAAGCATCACAAATATAAACGCCTTCACCTGCAATCAGACTTTCCACTTCGTGGGCTTCCCGACCACAGAATGAGCATGCGAGTTCTTGTTCATGTTTATTTTTTTCTTTTTTCATATCACTACTATAATATTCGTTCCCAACCCCGATTTTGTAAGGGTTGAGCAAACAGCAAAAACTAAACCAGAATATTTTATTGTTAAAGAAAAAGACCTGTGCCATTAAACGACAAAGGTCTTCTTTTTAAAAGATATATTGCTAACCGCATCAAATTATTGCGGTTTCACATCTCCGCCGGGATGACGATCAAGAACACGATCGATCATACCATACTCTAATGCTTCTTGAGCAGACATGTACTTATCTCTATCAGCATCTTTTAAAATCGTATCGAACTCTTTACCTGTATGCTTCGAAATAATAGAATACAAAGTATCTCGTGTACGCATAACTTCTTTTGTGTAGATTTCAATATCGGATGATTGACCTTGGGTACCGCCTGAAGGTTGGTGCATCATAATACGCGAGTTAGGCAAGCTATAACGTTTACCCGGAGTACCGGCACATAATAATACCTGTGCCATTGAAGCCGCCATACCAATACAAATTGTTGATATCTCCGGTCTTACAAACTGCATTGTATCATAAATGGCTAGTCCGGCAGAAACACTTCCGCCCGGAGAATTAACATAAATATTAATATCTTTAGTCGGGTCTTCGCTTGCTAAGAATAACAATTGTGCAACAACAAGACTTGCTACATAATCATCAATAGGTGTGCCGATAAATATAATACGTTCTTTGAGAAGACGGGAGTAAATATCATAAGCACGCTCGCCGCGGCTTGTTTGCTCAACTACCATCGGAACCAAATTGTTCATCATAGGGGAAACTACCAAATAAAGGTGATTAAATACATATCCGTTCTACACTATGCGAACGGATACGTTATCGGTAGCAATATGACGAATCTTCTCGTCTTTTTATTTGTGTTAGTCGGCTTCGTTTTCGGTATTGTCTTCTAAAATTTCCGCTCCGGTATCGTCATCTTCTTCATTCATACCCATACCATCCATCATGGAGAGTGCATCCG
>JALHLL010000214.1 GCA_022844575.1 bacterium | reverse complement strand
GTCACCAAGGGTGATGTAAGATCAAATTTTCACGTCAGTTTATCGGAACTGCAAGGAGTTGAAAAAGAGTTGGATGGGTATTTTAAAAAAATTAAAGAATGCCAAAACTCAACTTTACCAGTTCTAACTACACATAAAAAAATTTTATATACCAAGTTTCCGAATCATTCAACGTATATCATTGATGAAGACATCATCCCAACATTATTTGAGGTTAAATCTACAACAAGTAAGGACTTGAGGGTGGTAATAAACAAATTAGATAATGAGGTCGCATTAGAAGAACTTAATAAGGCGATAAATGATGATTTCATGTTGAAAATTACCGACGCAGAAACTTTGGAAGAAATGCTTACTGCTGAAACCATAAAAAAAATTGAGGAAATTATCTTAAAAAGGGAAATACGTTTAGATGGAGAAATAATTGGCCTTTTTAACAGCAAATACTTTTACGTCGATTTAGTAGATGAGGATGACCCCAAAGGCGAAAAGATTATCTACTACATCAAGAGACATTGCCTCCCAGATGATAAAAAAATCATTGTATTATCAGCAACCGCAGAAAAAGAAATTTATGAATATGTTTTTGAGGGTGTCAAATGGTGCGAATTATCTAATGTCGTTCAGGTAGGAAATTTGGTACAGGTTTATGATAAGGCTTTTAGCAGGTCTTGGATGGATAGAAAGGTTAACTGTGAATATATTGATACTGTTAGGGATTTTATTGGTGAAATGCCAGTGATTACTTTCAAAAAGTATAGATCAAAGTTTATAAACCCAGCCAATTTATATTTGGAAACATCAGAAGGTTATGATGAACTCAAAGGCCAGGATATTGCAGTAGTAGGAACTCCACATCTTCCTATTGCAACATACGCATTGTTGGCAACCGCTTTTGGAATTAAATTTTCAAGTGATGATTTGAACCTTGAAAGAATACGATGCGAACATCAAAACTTGAGATTTGATTTTTACACATTCAAACACGACGGTTTAAGGAAAGTCCAATTCTATAAAATTGAAAGTCAATTAATTCAAGCGTGTGGGAGAGCAAGAGCAATCAGAGAAAACGTAATGGTTTATCTATTTTCAAATTTTCCATTGTCTGGATTTAAGAGAATCAGATTTGCTGAATTCAAATCCTCACTACCAGAAAATATAAATAACGAAGAAAAAATTAATGCCTAATTATCAATTTAAAGCCCAAACCTCACTTGAAGGTAGAGGCCGTAGTCCACCATATCCACACATCCAAATTAGCGGTAATTTGAAAATTAATATAACAGAAAAAAGCCAATGATAGTTAGTAACTCCGCTAAACGCTATTATGATTGGCGATATACTTAACAAAAAAATTAAATAGCAAAATGAGTAAATTTTTAGACAATCAAAATAATACTGGCAAGGTGCATTTTATTTCAGAAATGACAAAAGCAGAATTAATTGATTTTTTTGCAGGTGTAGTCAAAGAGGCGATGGAACAACGGGAATTAAATATGTCAAGTACACTTGACCAAAACGAACTTTTGACTCGGGAGGAAGCTGCTCAAGAATTCAAAGTTAGTGTCGCAACCATTGATAATTACAAGCGTTATGGATACATCATTCCACGTCGTTTGGGAGGCACGGTTCGATATAAAAGAAGTGATTTGCAAGCTGCATTCTCTGGGAATATTATCAACCCATACAAAGGAGTAGATCGCAGGAAAGGCTAAGGAGTAGGAAGATTGGATTTAATCGGTTTGGAGTGGTGGGGGAAGTTCTGAGATGGCTTCCCCTATCCTATTTTACTTTTTGAGGAAGGCCATATCCTACCTGCCAGAAAAACATATCTACGATTTTCATTAAAGGATAATACAATCCGGTTGTCTCAATAATTTGTTTCTGACATTGTGAAATTTCCACTTCATTTTCCATGATAAACCAGAATAATTCTTTTAAAGAATCTTCTTGAAACTTAAAATGCTGCATTCCCTTGGCCTTTAACCCATCAATTAAAAAGCGATCATAAGCAGGAACACAACCTAATGTTCCTAAAAGCACTTTACTGATTAAGGTATCTGTTGGTGAAATGGGTTTGAATTTGGTAAACTGCTTGACATAATGCTCTCCTAAGTCTCTTTTTAAATCCAAAATATCATTAATCATTTCATGGCTGATTTCTTGTTCCATGCCACACTTTAATTTCTGGTACTTTTCCTTAAAAATAATTTCAACCGCTCCTTTATGAACAAGATGGTTTTTATGCAGCAAACCACTTGAACCACGGTACATACCCCAACTAGCTAGATAAAATCCCAGATGCAATGCATGTATTTCCTCAGGACTATTTCCAGAAAATGCTTGGTAGCAATTATCCCACGACTTATACCTATGGTCTGGAGCTGAAGATGTTTCTAAGTATGCTAAAACTACGGATGTATCGAGTTTATGTCTCATAATTTTCATTCTTTATATTGAGGCTATGATAACAAAGAGTTACTTATCTAATCAATCAAAGATGCTTATTTACAGCAACTTTAACTTCATTGAGATGTGACTTCCAAAAAGATCTCAACTGTTTTGAACCAATATGGGGAACCGATAATATAGGTATATCCATCCATTTGGCAATTCGTATATATTGCTGCCTACCTTTTAAATTGATCGGGAATTGATTGGATTCAAACCCACTCCCAAGCAATGTCTGACAGACCTCATAAAAGACTTCCTTACCTTGGGTTACAATAATTTCAGGCTTAACTCCTTTGATTTCATTTTCCAGGGCTATGGAAGCATAAGCCTTTCTGATTCTTCGCCAATCATCCGTTCCCTTAATCA
Organism: bacterium; assembly: GCA_022844575.1. Lineage (GTDB taxonomy): Bacteria > Bacteroidota > Ignavibacteria > Kapaibacteriales > UBA961 > UBA2353. The sequence continues at coordinate 2,927 of JALHLL010000214.1, read as the reverse complement.
TACTATTTATGCCGTTTGTACTTCCTACATTCACTCCTTTGCTTTTCATTGGTGCGAATGAAACTAAATCTGTTAAATAGCAGTGTTCTAATACTTCTTGATCAGAAACTTTTAGAAAGGATGATAGGAACTGCGGTAAAAACTGAAATATTGGATGCCCTGATTCAAAATACCGTCTGGATGATTCTTTAATTTTTTCTCCCTCGCCAGCATGGAACCCATATACTGTTTGAAGGTATTTATAATGAATATGAGGCTCAGAACCAATAATGAAAACTTTTTTGCCTTTTTCAGGATCGAATTCACCAATCCAACTTGGAAAATCAATAGACCAAGGGTTGATCGCCTCTTCAACCACATTGTAAGTTTCCTCCTTAAACTTAATCGTATTATTAGATGTAAGTCCTCTAAAAAAATTATCCCTGAATTCTCTTTTGAGGTCTTCTGAGATGGAATTATCATATTCCAATGGTTTTAATTCACATTTCTTTGTTAACAGGTGATGTAAGAGGTTGGCATGGTCAAAAAACTTTTGCTTCAGGAAATCCATTGTTGAATATATTGAGGTTATAGAGATATTCTTATCTCTACCAAAACCCTGCCATCTTCTTAGTTTTTTTTCTTGGTTGGCCAATACCGGTCTATCAATATACTTGAATTGAGCGAAGCAATACGTCAAATTATGTTATCAACGCCCTGCCCTATTTTTTTAATCTCAGTCAAATCAACGAGTATTGTTAGGTTCCGGTATTCGGCGAAGGTTTTGCACCCATTTGAATGGGTTGGATGCAGTGGGTTTAAGATAGAAAAATTTTATTGCTATTTGTTCCTAATGTTATTTCTATCCATTTCAGTCATTTGAACTATTGTCGTATCACTTTGGATAGTTACATCTTTTGAAAACACATCACCCTCTTGCGTTTGAAGTATAACTATAATTTTTTGATCTTTATATTTTGAATTTATTGAAAAAATGAATTGTTCAGACTTTCGTTCAGGAAAACGAGCGATATGATCACTCAAGGTTAGGGCTACCATTCTTGGATGAAATTCAACCCCATCTTTAGCAACTACAACTACTACTATTTCATCAGAGTCAAAAAAAGATAAAATCCTTACAATAAAAAATGAAATTATTAATAAAAAAGCAAATGCATACCAATTCTTAATTAAATATTTTATCAATAAATACTTTTTAGGCATCTCTCCTATCAGTTTTATGCTAGTAATATTGAAGATAAGCCTGCCTAATAATCCTTCTTTTCTATGGTCAAACTTTAAAATTAATCCAAGTGCTTTACTTTTTGGTAGCTCAAGTAATATTTTTATGCTCCCGCTTTGTATCGCTCTTATTATTATACCTTCTCTTTTAATATTCAATAAATTAATAATATAATTTATTAGTTCAGTTTTTTTCGTATTGTCAAAACTGGCAAATTCTTGATCAATATTTATTTCAACTATTCTATTATTATTTACAATTGGAATATTAGAATCTTTTATTTCAATTGAGTCAGGTAGTTTTTGAATAATCTGTAATAAGGAACTATTTATTTTATTAATTTGAATTTGCTGTTCACTGAAACCTACGGTGTCTTCTCGTTTATTTTTCAAGTAGTTTTCATATCTTGCTGAAACAAGTACTACTTCGTCAAATAATTCATCATTATCATTAACTATTTCAGTTAAAGACAATAACTTCTGAATAACCTCTTTTGTGTTATTTTGACTGAGTAATATTTTCAAATCTTTTTTCATCACTTGATAAACTTACAATATTTGAAGTTTCGGAGCCTATTACCACAGATCAAACATATGCTTGTTATATAAAAGTAAAATTGATCAAAAAAAGCAATGAGCCTTTTTCGTCACTCAGGATTATAAAGTGTTGGAGTACTGTGGTTTATACCACTTAATTAAAAAATAAACGCAACTCAATACGCCCAATCTATGTGGCTCACCGGCAAACGGTTCAACTCCTCCTTTAAATTCCTCCATTCTGGCAAAAACTGATTCATGTAGGCGATAAATCGTGCGTTGTGGCTGCGTTCAAGCAAGTGAACCATCTCATGCACCACAATATATTCCAGGCATTCCAGCGGTTTCTTTGCGAGCTCCAGGTTGATCCAGATTCGTTGTGCCTCCCGGTTACAAGTTCCCCACTTGGTTTTCATTTTCTTGATACCAAATTCGGAAACATGCACATCCATGATTTTCTCCCATTTCGCAATGTAGTTTGGGACAAGTGCTTTCAATTGTTCCCGGTACCATTCTTGCATGACGATCTGCCTTTGATCTGTGTCGGTAGCTGGTTTTACCTGCAATATCAGTTTATCGTGCTTAATTGTTACAGATGTTTTGCCGTCTCCTTCCAGCACTTTGAGTAGATACCTTTTACCTAAAAAGTAATGACTCTCCCTTGAAATGTATTCCCTTGCCGCTTCCCGTTCCTGATTGCGGAGTTTGGTCTGTTGCCTTTTGATCCAGCCCAACTTTGAAATGGCAAAAATCCGAATGGTGTCCAAGTCCATTCTCAGGGGTGCTGCAATCTTAACCCTACCGGTGGGCGGGTAAACGCTCAAGTGGATATTCTTGATGTCTTTTTGGACAACATCTGCTGTAATTTCTCCTATGTCAATGGTCTGAGCCACAGTTCTGTTTGATTGAACGCTTCCCATAATATTAGTATTCCTTCTGTTGCTTGATGATCTGGAAAATCCGTTCCACCTCATCTATATCTTTAAGCACTTTGTACAATGCTCCTTTCAATATTTGCTCTTTCTTTTCATCGCCCTTCCAGTCGGCCAATTTGTTATATTTGATAGCATCGTGGCAAGCTAATGAGAGTTCTTCATTCCGGGAAAGGTTGTTGTATAATGCTCTTTGTGCCGGTGTTTGAATACTGGTCGGCAAATCATCCCTTCTGG
>JALHLL010000213.1 GCA_022844575.1 bacterium | reverse complement strand
ACTTGTTGTATTGTGAATGTGAAAGTGTCTGTTATTAACTCCGTGAAGAATACCTGTAATTTCTTCCAACTTCTGGGGAATAAGTTGTTTTGGTTTGAAGCTTGTGATGAATTGCGATTGAGCATCAAAAAGGAGAATATTACCTGAACCGCCACTAAAACAAAGTATATAGAGCAAAAAATTTGTTGTTCTTATACAAATAATTCTATCGGTCGGGTGTAGAGTAATATCTCGTATTTGTTGTCCTATAAGTTGGGGAAAAAAAATCCATAGAATTTCTTTTCGCTCTTGCAAAATCCTTTTTCAGGAAAACTGCACCATCTTTTGCATCTACCGAGCATTCTAGCCACATTTCATGCCTGCCTGCTGTACATTCCAGCATCAGTATATTTTTTTCCTGTGTAAAACAATCGGAAATAAAAGTACCTGTAATTTCTTCCTTACACTCTTTTACAATATGTTCGAGTGTATATCTATGGCGAATCATTTACTGATAATTCCCACAATTATTTTTGCTATTCTATCGGCAGTATTTCCATCCCACAGGGGGGGGATTTGTCCCTGTTTTCTTGGTAAATGTATTATGTCCGATAATGCTTGTCTGATAGCATTGGGTTCGGGCTGAATAAGAATATTTGTACCCAATATTGTTGTTATTGGTCTCTCCGTTGTGGTGCGTATGGTTAAGCAGGGAATACCCAAAGCCGTTGTTTCTTCTTGTATTCCACCTGAATCGGTCATCACAAAATCAGCATTCATCATAAGGGACAAGAAGTTGATATATCCTTGAGGATCTATGAGTTTGAGACGCGGATGATTTTCTATAATCTCCGATAATCCGAATGCACTAATGTTTTTTCTGGTTCTTGGATGTACCGGAAAAACAATATCCCGTTTATCCGTTAACTCCGCTAACATCAGTAATAAATTCTTCAATTGTTCGGGTTCGTCCACATTACTTGGTCTGTGCATAGTAATGAGTGCATACCCTTTTTCTTTTAGCCCTAACTCTTTCATAAATGCGGATTGTTTTGCACGCGGCAAGGCATAATGAAGTGAATCAATCATCGTATTACCGACAAAAAACACTTTATTATCGGGTGCACCTTGTTTTTGTAACTCGTCGAGTCCGCTTTGTTCCGTAACAAACCAATAATCACATATAGAATCGGTAGCAATGCGGTTAATCTCTTCCGGCATAGTACGGTCAAAACTACGCAATCCTGCCTCCACATGCGCTGTTGGTATGCCCATTTTTACAGAAACTAATGAACAACCGACTGTTGAGTTAACATCACCAACAACAATCACAAAATCCGGTTTTATATCTTCGCATACTTTTTCAAACTCAACCATTACCTTTGCCGTTTGTACGGCATGGCTACCCGACCCTATTCCCAGAAATACGGCAGGTTGCGGCATATCCAAGTCTTGGAAAAAAGCATCGGACATCGCAGCATCATAATGTTGCCCCGTATGAACAATTAAATGTTCTACCGATGAAGAGTATTGTTGAAATGCTCGATGTATGGGTGCTACTTTCATAAAATTGGGACGTGCACCGACAACTGAAATAATTTTTTTCATAATTTGTATTGTGATGATATTATTGACGTAGTATCGCTCCTGTACCGGATTCTACCGCTTCTATAATTGCCTGAAAACTATCTTGAATTTCCTGATCAATAAGCGTTCTTTCATCCGACCCGAAAATAAATGAGAGTGCAATACTTTTTTTATCTTTTCCAAGTACATCACCGGTAAACATATCGAAAATATCGGCATCCTTTAATAAAGGACTATTTACCCCGCGTACAGCTCTTAATAATTCATCGGCTTGAATTTCTTGAGATACTGTAAATGCGGCATCGCGTCTCACATACGGAAAAGCCGAAGGTGCTTTGTATTGCGCTTTTTTACTCGGATGAGAATAAATATCCGAGAGACTTATACTTGCGGCAAATACACTTTGTTCTATACCGAATTTTTTTAAGATAGTCCGATCAATTTCGCCTACTGTTCCTATTACTTTCTTATGTGCAATTATATCCATACGGTTTGCACTGAAAAAGATATTGTTTTGTTCGGCCGGTACAAGTATTATACCTGTTAATCGTAAGGTATCAAATAATATTTCCTCAACAATTCCTTTTATATCATAAAAATCTGCTTTCCTTTGTTTTTCAACCCAATGCTGCTGAATATAATCGCCTGTCAGTGCAATACATAGTTCCTCTTTTTCCAATATTCCCGGTATTAATGTTTTTTCTTTTACAGGTATTGTAAAATTCTTACCGCAATCAAATAAAGCTAAGGAATTTTGACCATTCCGACAATTCCTGTCAATTACTTTCAACATTGCAGGTAATAGGGAAGGACGCATTATGGAAAACTCCTCACCAAGAGCATTTGCCAACTTTATCGGATTATCCGTAGATAATGCCGCCGTCGCCGGATCGGTAAATGAGTATGTTATAATTTCTTGCAAGCCCCTATGGGTAAGGTAATGACGGATGGTATTTCTTCTTGACGAAGTTGAAAACTGTGGTGTTATGGTTGCATCAGCAGGAAATGTCGCCGATACGTCCGCTTCTATATTGTCATAATTATATAATCGTGCAATTTCTTCGATAAGGTCTATTTCCTGTTCCATATCCACACGCCAAGAAGGGGCGGTGACTGTAATACTATCATTTGATTTTTCTTTTTCAATGAATCCTAAATTTCTCAAATATTCATTTACTTTCACGTCCGTTACGGAAATTCCTAAAATTCGCTGAATTTGTGAATATCGTAAAGTAATAGTTTTCGGTATTATAGGGTTGGGGTATATATCAATGATTTCCTTATCAACTGTTCCACCCGCAAGTTCCGCCATTAAGGATGCTGCTCTGTTTACAGCATAAATAATTGCTTCGGGGTCAACCCCGCGCTCAAAACGGTATGAGGCATCGCTCGAGATACCTAACTTTTTTGCTGTACGCCTAATACTTGAGGGATTGAAATATGCGGATTCTATGAGTACTGATGTAGTGGAATCTGAAATTTCGCTATTTTCTCCACCCATTACACCCGCTACGGCAATCGGGGTTATATTATCATTTATCATAAGCATCGAATCGTCAAGTGTACGCTCTTTTCCATCAAGTGTAGTGATTTTCTGTTCCGATTTGGCTGTTTTTACAATAATCTTCTTATCATTTATCGTATCCAAATCAAAAGCATGAAGCGGTTGTCCGCATTCCATAAGTACCAAGTTTGTTATATCTACAATTACATTACGAGGACGTAAACCCAATGATTCCAAACGTTGTTTAAGCCATTCGGGGCTTTCTGTTATCTTTACATTTCTAACTATTCTCGCAGCATATCGAGGGCATAGCTCCGAATTTTCAACCGAAATGGTAATTCCATTATGTATTGATTGTTCACTTTCCATTATTGTAGTTTCAGGTATTCGTAATGTATTACCTGTTTTCGCCCCAATCTCGCGTGCTATGCCGATATGACTTAAACAATCAGCTCTGTTGGGTGTGATACCGATTTCGATAATAGTATCATCCAAACCCAAATACCGAGCCAATGGAGTCCCTACCGGTGCATCGGAGGGTAATTCCCAAATTCCTCCGCTATCCTCGCCAAGATTTAGCTCCGCTTTTGAGCATATCATTCCTATTGATTCAACTCCGCGTATTTTTCTTTTACCAATTTCAAAACCACCATTAGGTACTATTGCCCCGGGTAATGCGACAACAACGGTTTGACCTGCATCAACATTTGGCGCGCCACAGATTATTTGTCTTTCCTCTTTACCGTCAAATACTTTGCAAACTGAGAGTTTATCCGCATCGGGATGTTTTGCTTTTTCTAACACCTTTCCGATAACAAACCCTTCAATAGCGGCTCCGGCATTATGTATCTTTTCCACTTCCAAACCAAGCATGGTAAGCACGGAGTCCAGCTCTTCGATTGTGTACGGTATATCTATAAGTTCTTGTAACCAATGTAATGATATAGTCATAGGTGTTTCCGAAAGGATGTTCGTTTAGTAATTAAAAGACAAAAATACGGCAGAATGTATCTGCGAAATACATGAAGGGTAATAAGTGAACGCCGTATTTTTGTACAATAGGACTATACTGTTGTATTATATACCTCCGAAATGAGCGATACCGATTCTATAAAACCACAAAACAAAAGGGAACGTTACTCCGTTCTGCTACGACGTGTTTTCGGTAAAAAGAAAAAGAAGAAGCTTCCGAACAAGGAGCCCGAATCTATTGTAATACTTGGTTTGGAACGATACGGCGATTCCATCCTCACCACCCCGTTCATTCGTATTTTGAGGAACCGATTTCCCAAAGCGAATATTTATATTGTTACACCGGGAAGAAGAGCATACTCTTTTTTTAAATCAGATAAAAATATTAACGGAATATTTAATGTAAAAAAAGATTTTTTTTCTACATTATTCTTTTTTCTTAAAAAACCGGCAGATATATTATTTAATCCGAAAGATAATATATCTTTCACTTTTACTTTTTTATCAAGAATTATAAGGTCGCGCTATAGTGTAGGTTTATCATTCCCGTTTCACGATGAGCATTATAATGCTGTGCTTAATGTGCCGAAGTCGGAACATATTATTTATAAGAATTGTGCTTTACTTAATTATTTACAGGTATCATATTCCGAAAAAGATCTGATACCGTATATACCGTCTGCGGAAATCTCGACTGATATTTTGGATTTTTCTGAAAAATTAAAAGGACAAAAAATTATTGCCGTAAATATAAGTGCCGGAAGCCCTGTTCGTGAACAAAGAAAAGAACGCTGGCAACAAATTATCGCATTATTACCGTATCCGGTAATTGTTTTTGCTATGCCCGATAGATATGCGGATAAGGAATGGTTGGAAAATCATGAAAATGTTTTGACATCACCACCCATCCGCTCTTTTTCGGAGTCGGAATATATACTTAAACAATGTGCCTTATTGATTTCGCCTGATACGGCAATGATTCATGTAGCTTCTGCGGCACAGGTAGCCACAGTGGGGCTTTTCTTGACGACTCATGATGCTGAACGTTTTGCCCCCTTTCATGTACCCTATTCTATACTTTTCGGTTCCGAATCGTTGGAGGATATAAGTAGTGAGGCGATTGTTAATGCTGCCAATAATCTGTTGTAAAGCCAATGGTTAATGAAAGCTACGGAATAGAATACTACAACCTTCTACAATGTCTCTGTTAGAGTGGAGTTATGTAATACTGCGTAATGTTGGTTTGCTCAAACATCAAATCACACTACCAATCTTTTAGGGTAGTCTGACATGTTCCCACATGCTCATTTAGTATACATTATAAAATTTTATCACTGTAATTTATTGACTATAGTTTATTACTGCGTTGAAGTCATGTCAGGGGTGTAAAAAAGTGATTTCCGTACTATGCGATAAAAAATGGAAACTTTTCATACGTAGAACTACTGAAAAAGATGTCGGCTGCAGAGTGTAAGTGCGGCTTTAACCTGTAGTCAAGCTGAAAAACAACAATACCTACCTTCCCAGAATACTACTCTACAAGTTTACACTTCATTCTGCATGTGTAAATGGATATAATAATATTGGAAAATGTTCTTGCTTTAGTCCTGAAATATTTGTTATCTTTGCTCAAGTTCAAACGTGTGATTAACCTTGCATCTTTGTTCTAATAGAAAAGAGTTTACTCTATTACATTTCTCGTATTAAGGAGGCACACTTATGAGAATATTGGGGCTATATT
>JALHLL010000212.1 GCA_022844575.1 bacterium | reverse complement strand
CCGAAATACTCCAGCCCAGCATAATCTGCATGCTGAAGGTTGTGCTGGCCACCACCGCCGGCGTTTGGCTGCTGACCCCTTTTGTGCGGCCGCTCAGCTTCAGCAACTTGTTTTTTACCTTTCGTAGTAATGCTCACTTTTGCCCCGATTCCTTCGGTATTCTTTCCTTCTCCAATAAACTTACAAAGGATATACGTACTCTTTTTTCCGTCGGAAATAGTGTTTTTATATATTGTTGCACTTGAATCAATATTGTTAAATATTAAATCCAAATCTCCATCATTATCAAAGTCCGCATACGCTGCACCACACGTATTATATGGTTCGGTAAAACCCCATTGCTCACTAACCTGATCGAAGGTCAAATCGCCATTATTCCTATACAAGTAATTATTAACTTGTGTGCGAGGTATATTACGTAACAATATACTATAATCGGTTTCCAAGTTTCGATTTGAATTCATCTCGAACGTCTTACTCGATGCCTCAAGCATTTCTTTTCCAACGCCCGACTTAAGCATTATTTCCGGTGTAATACCATATCTTGTCAAGTCCCTATCCATCACATCCCATGTTAAACCGTTAGTCGCACAGATATCTTTTTTTCCATCATTATCAAAGTCCGCGAAAAGAACTGCCCAACTCCACTCGGTAGCAGCCGTGCCGGCGTGATATGCTATATCGGAAAAAGTCGAATCGCCCAGATTCAAATGCAGACAATTTTTTATAATTTGCGTTGAGTCGAATGTTGCACTATAAGAAGACATTGATTCGAATTGTGTATTCCGTCGGAAGTGATTTTCAGGAAGCATATCAACGGTCATCAGGTCTATATAACCATCATTGTTAAAGTCTGCCGCATCACATCCCATGCTGAAATGTGAAGTATGTTGAAATGCTTTTTTACGAATATCCGTAAAGGTTCCGTTCTTATTATTTAAAAACAGATGATCGGGTTCCTCAAAGTCATTGGCAGTAAATAAATCCGGCCACCCGTCATTATTAATATCGGCAACAATACAACTTAAACCAAAACCGATATTCTTTATTCCCGATTCATCTGTAACATCACTAAAAGTCAAGTTACCGTTATTCCGAAACAATAAACCTTTTTCTCCTTTGTGCAGAAAACCAAACTTTTCGATTCCATTTACAACTAAATACATATCTAAATCGCCGTCTTTATCATAGTCGAAGAAGGTAGAATGTATTGAATTTGCTACTATGTCCAGTCCGAACTCTTTTGCTTTATCGGTGAAAGTTCCATTACCATTATTGATGAAAAGTCTATTTGCATAAAATCCGTACTTAGCTACATATATATCCAAATCTCCATCCCCTTCAATATCAACCATCGTCACACCAAAAGATGCCCCAATTGAATCATTTACCCCCATACTAACCGGGGCTTGTTCAAAAGTTAGTCCGCCTTTGTTTATATATAAAGCATTAGGTGCCATAAATCTTGTCAGATAAATATCCAAAAGACCATCTTTGTTTATGTCTCCTACGGCGACTCCACCTGCAGCAATTGAAAACAGCGTACTTCCGGCCTTGAACGATTGTGGTCCGGGAACAAGGTTTAAAAAATTAAGTCCTGTTTTTTCCGGTGTTAAGAGTTCAAACACGGGGGAATCGTTACGAATCGGATTCAGGGGCTTCGGCTGCATTGAGCGTCGTACATGCCTTACTTGTTTTTTTTCTTGTGCTAATGTATCGCCGCATAGAAGTATTAACAGAACTGGAATGATTGCTAAGGTGAAAGATTTCATTCTAATAAAAGGTCTTATAGATAATGTATTAGTAACACGATTTCGCACAAAATTAGAGAACTATCTATTACGTAACCAAGAGTAAATTTCCGAAACCAAATTCTTGGTCTCAGAAAAAATCTTTTGCTTTCGTCAGAATGTCAAATTATGCTAACTTGTACATAAACAGAATGCATGAATATTCACTATGGTACGCTTTTTTCTTGTTTTGTGTATGTTCGTTGCAGCTATAACTTCATGTGTAGCGCAATCTTCCGCACTTAAAGACCCCATATTATGGTTGGGTGCTTTCGGCGATTTTTCGCTAATATATCATGGAGTTGATTTTCGCAGCATACCCGGTTGCCCAACATGCGGTACAACTTTTTCCAATACGGTTGATAGAGGCTACACAGCCGGATTGCTTATTGAGCTACCCCTTGCCAAACAATGGCGTTTTCAAGCACGCGGGGGTTTTGGCGATATAAGCACATTGCTCAAGACATCGGAACAAAGTATAGGTAATACTCTTATCAGACGCTCGGTTCCGCCATTTGATACGGCAAGTGTTCCCGTCTCAACGGAATATTCACTTGATGCCGGATTATCAGGTTTTTTCGTCGAACCCAACATAGGGTATGAAATAATTCCCCGATTATTTGCAAGAGTTGGGGTTTCGGCAACATTTCTCACAACAAAAAGTTTTTCGCAGAGAGAAACTATAGTTTCTCCTCAAGGCGCTCTTTTTAATAATGGTCGTTCTTTTCGGAATGATACGTCGGGAAACATACCGAATACCGCTTCCGTACTTTTACATGGCGTTTTGGGTATCAATTATGACTTTCCCCTTTCAACAAAGCTAACCGCTTCACCGGAAATACGTTTACTATTGCCTTTTAACAATATCAGTAGTGACTTAACATGGGTTACCACTATTCTACAGGTGGGTGCAACGCTTAAATATACAATATTCCCTCCGCCGGACATCATCATAAAACGTGATACGGCTATTCTTCGAGATACAACAAAAAAGTTTATTCTAAATCTACCGAAGGAAAAGATATCACTCTTAACGGTAACGCGCGATGTAAGAACAGAAAGAATCGAATACACGGACTATTACCATGTAACTGAGCGCGAACACTATTTGCATGAAATTCCAAAAACCTCAAAATTGGAAGTAAGCGTAGTTGCATTCGGTATAGACCCGCAAGGCAAAAGAGAGATTACCCCGACAATAAGAATCGAAGAAACCGAAACGGAAGAACAATTTCCCTTATTGCCCCATGTATTCTTTCCCGAAGGAAACGCCGATCTAAATAAAACGGTAATGCAACAAATCGCCGGGACTGAAAAGAGTACTTTTACGGAAACATCATTAACGCGCAATACTCTTGAAATTTACGCTCATCTGCTCAATATTATCGGTAGCAGAATGCGTCAAAAACCAGAAGCAGCAATAACGATAACCGGTGTTAATAATGGTATGGGCGAAGACACTTTACCCAATGTATCAAGGAATAGGGCAAATGCAGTAAAAGAATATCTTACGGAATTTTGGGGAATCGAATCACGACGTATCAATACATCGTTTAGAGCATTACCCGAAAAACCAGCCAATAATACGACTGTTGACGGTCAAGTTGAAAACCGACGCGCTGAAATTTCCGCTAATGACCCCGATATATTAAAACCTGTATCATTACGTGAAATCGTTGTAACGGCAACTCCTCCTATTGTGGAAATAGTACCTAAAATAGTATCGGATTCCGGTATCGTGCATTGGACAGTAGATGTCGAACAAAGTATGCGTCCTTTACGAAACTATAATGGTAAGGATTATCCTTTGGGTATTTTACAATGGAATCTCGCTGAACAACCTATGCCCGAACTTGAAACACCGGTGCAGATAGAGTTAAAGGCGGAAGATAAAATAGGGATGACCGCAACGGCTCGCCAATCGCTTAAGGTGCAACAATTAACCCTCAAGAAAAAAAGATATGAATTACATAATGACAAAAAAATCGAACGTTTCGCGCTTATTGTTTTTGACTTTAACAGTGCGAGTTTGGGAACAAATAATCAGCGAATAGTACAAGATATACGTAAAAGAATTCAACCCGGCTCACAGGTGATTATTGCAGGATATGCCGATAGAAGCGGTGAAATGACCTATAATCAAACCCTTGCCTTAAAGCGGTGTCAAGAAGTAAAAAATGCTCTCGGTTTACCGGATAATCAAGTTAAACTTGATCCGGTAGGAAGTACTCAATTATTATATGATAATGAATCTCCGCAGGGACGGTCATATTCCAGAACCGTACAAATAATTGTAGAAACACCTATAACGGAATAGTTTTGAACACTATTCCGTTTCATCTCTACCCATAATCACACACTCTCTCATTTCACTTATATCCCAAAGAAACTGATAATTTTTTGAGACATAAGCATGTTAACTCCCTCTTTCTGTTCAATTCGGTTACAAAGCAGGTAATCGGCGCGCTGAAAAAACCTAAAAGCAGACTTTTTCCGAATTATAATATTTTTTTTAAACAAAATCAGGAGTTTTCATCATGAAATCCTTTTTATTTCTCTTTGCTTTTGCATTCGCCATGGCTTCTATGAATGGAATTGCAGGTTTACCACCGGCACCTATTTGGTTACGGCAAACCGGTATTGCTTATGATACCGTAAACAAAATCTATTCCGTAACAATAACCTTCCAGCATGGTAGTTCCGATTCTCATGAATCACGTGCAACCGGCTTCACAGTTCATCGTTCACTCGTCGGTCTTACCGACAAAGATGAAGAATTTGAATTGGTCGCTACTATTCTGGGTGATGATGCAAAACCCGAATCCATTACATATACTGATAACAAGGTAAAAGGCGGCGTGTATTTTTACTTTGTGCGACCAATGGGTGGCGGAGCATTAGGATTGCGCTCCGAAAAAACTATGGTTGTAGCACCCGGAAGTTATTGTATAAACATGGATACACCGCAACTTACGTTCACAAGTTTCCCGAATATGGTATCTATCCCCGGTCAGAGTTACTCATATGAACTATATGCACAGCATCGCAGCTTACGTGTACAAGGATTTGTACGATATGAATTGTTAGAAGGCCCCGAAGGTATGACCGTTGATAATAAATCGGGTCGTGTCGAGTGGAAAACTCCTGCCGATGCTTCCGGTAATTACTTCGTTAAGGTTCGCTCTTATTCGGAAGATAGTGAAACAGCCGAAGCATTTCAGGAATGGTATATTCGTTTTGGTAATGCACAAGAAGTTAAAGCCGCAATCGCAAACAATGTACCTGAAAATTTGGTTACCAATACTCTCTTAATGCCAAATCCGGCAGCAAACAATGTAACTGTGCAATGCAATTCCGCACATGAAGGTATTGCTACAATGAGCATTATCAATTCGGTCGGTATGGAAGTGTTCAAAAACACAGTGTCTCTTTCTTACGGAAGTAATAGTCTTCAATGTAATGTTTCAACATTATCTTCCGGAACTTATTTGTTACGTATCGGAAACGGTGTAGCACTCTCTACATTTCCGCTTACGATAGTACGGTAATAGTAAATACACCTTATCACCACAAGTAAGCACGGGAAACGGAATTTCTGTTTCCCGTGTTTTGTTTTAGCGTAATTGTGTTACTTTAGAGACATAGCGGAAATTGTCGTTGAGGGTATGTGATATTTTGAGACATATACGAACACATTACATCTTTGCATTCGGGAACAACAACCTTATTTAAGAAAACGCAGTATATATGTTTACGGAAAAAACCGATGAGGAACTCTTTATAATGTTGCGGGATTACCCTGAACAGCAAAAAGACGTTTTCGGTGAACTATATACGCGTTACTCACGAAAAGTATTTTTATACTGCCGCAAGGTACTCGAAAAGAATAATGATGTTAATGATGCCTTTCAAGAGACATGGATGCAATTTCACTCAAAGGCAATAAAAAAAGAAACAACAATACATAATGTAGGCGGATACTTATTTAAGATAGCTC
>JALHLL010000211.1 GCA_022844575.1 bacterium | reverse complement strand
TTCTTTACGCATTGGTGCTGCGATTTCATTTTCTTTAACCGAAAGCGAAGAAGAATATATACCTGAACCGCCAAGACAAAATCCGTTTATCGGCCTTACGTTCTCAATACCCCCAAATGGTTGGATACGCACCAGAGCAACTGAGGAATATTTTCCTTTAAGTAATGATATATATTTTGATGCGGGGTCTTCCAAAATTCCGAACAGATATGCACAACTTACTCCCGAATCTGCAAAACGTTTCGATGAAGAAAATATAGGAAATGTAAATTATGGTTCGGGAATAAATAGGCAGGGGCGAATATCTTCAGAAGCAAATGCCTATTATCATTCGCTCAATATTTATGCTTCCCGTTTGCGAAAAAATCCGTCATTAACATTAAAACTGATAGGGCATGGTAGTACGGCAGATGAGTCATTAACATTAGCTAAAAATATTAAAGAGTATTTGGTGCAGAGTCATGGTATTGCTCCAAATAGATTGTTTGTAGAATCAGCAATAAACGATGACCCGAATCAAAAAAAATCTCCGGCTATTCGCCAGAAGAAAGTTGAAATTGTTCCCGGATTACCGAGTGCGAATAGTCCTCTTCTACTTAAAATGGTGGAAAACTCACCGATAGATAATGATATAGTTATTGCCCTTGAAGAAAGAGATAATATTGCCAAATGGTCATTAAAAGTAACAGGTGAAAAAACAGAAACGCCATTCGGACCTTATACTGAACTTACGCAAAGAATAGAACCAACTCTCATACTCGGCACAAAACCGAATGGATATTTTAATGCTACGGTAACTGCTACAAAAAAAGACGGCTCAGTTCAAACAGCAGAAAAGGAATTTAAATTAGATAGAAAAAGAATCGAAGGAATGGGCAGGAGATATACATTGTTGTTTAATGGCAAAGAATCAATTCTTGAAGATGATAAATATCTTCGTAATAAAATAGCAGCATTGGTGACCGATAAGGAAAGTATTATCATTCACACTCATACAGATGATGAAGGATCGGATAAAGATAATATGATACTTTCAAAAAAGAGAGCGGAGTACATAAAAGGAATCATTGCTGAAGAAATAAAGAAAAGGGGATTAAGTGTATCAATACATATAATTGCTTTAGGTGAAGACACCACCTATTCAATGGCTTCCAATTCATTACCTGAAGGAAAACAATATAACAATAGTGCCGTGATTGAGATTATTCCGATTGAAAAATAAAATGGGCTTACGAATAACTCCGCAAACCCATAGAGGACAGTACACTACTAGTGTGTTATTTTATTTTTTCATACTCAGCAACGGCAGTTTTACCGATTTCGTTTAATAAGGGGTCAGGATGTCTGTTAAATTCATAAGGATAACCCCAGTATAATAATTTTTCATTTTCATATACGGCAAAGTAATCGGAATTGTAATTACCCACATGAATGTCATATACCTGCACAAAGTATTTTTTTGACGGTGAACTATAAATAGTCATCATAAAATCCTTTACAGGACCTTTTGATACAATACCATTCACTTCAGATGATGTCATACCTTTTTGAATTTTGTTTGCATCCCCTAAGCTAAATCTTACGCATGAAGTGAATGTAAATGTTAGTACTAAAATGATAAAAATATGTTTTTTCATGATTGTAATGAATGTTAATCAAATTGTTTATTGAACTCACTGTATAAGGCAGGTGCTAAGTCTGCAATTTCCTTGTCTTCACATTTAGAGTATTCATTTTTCATACCCCAATACCGAAGTTTACCTTCATCATAAAGAAAAAGTGTATAATTGGTATGTGATGTTGTAGTTGTAGTAGTTGACCAAGACCCACCGCTTCCACCTACTCCGGGATTGTAGCTGCTATACGAAGATTGACTTAATCCGGTTAGGATTGACATTGCAACAACTTCGTACGACTTATTTCCACTTTTAAGAGTAAACACTTTTTCGGGACTCACGGTGATCTTTTCTTCGAACTTCGATCTGGTCATACCTTTATATAATAAACTCAAATCGTTGTTTGTTACAAAAGAAGGCCCACATGATGAGAGTATGATTACTGATAGCGAGAGTAATGTAACTACGTGTTTCATAAAATTGTTCTAATAATGAGTTACAAAAGTAACTAAATTCTTACGGTCTAACTTTATTATACTCTTCCATGGCTTTCAATCCGATTTCGTTAATTAACGGATTTTCATGTCTGTTAAATTCATACGGATGTCCCCAAAAGAATACCTTCTTATCCTCGTAGGCAACGAAATAATCATAATAATTAGGATGATATCCTGCTCTGTATGCCTCAACGAAGTACTCGTGTTGTGCACTTGAACTTACTTTAACGTAAAAGGCTCTTTTCTCAAACCCACTTAGGAACGAATACACCTGCGGGAAAGACATTTCTTTACTGACTTCTGTCACTTCGTAACTTGATAATGTCATGCAAGAACTGAGTATGACCGATAAAATGATGATTTGTAATGTTTTTACCATACGGAAGTAAATGAATTGTTAGGTAAATCTTTTGTTACATTTCTTAAAGTATCAGTTAAAACTTCAAACTCGTCAACACCAGATTTTGAGAACTCTGTAGGAAGTCCCCAATAGACTAAACTATCATTACGAATCAAAAAGGTATATTTTTTCAGTTTATATAGATTCGTAGTGCTCCAACCCGATGAACTTGAATAAGAAGAAGATGTTCTTGTTATGTCAGTTAAATATGAATAAACCACTATTTCGTACTTTTTACCTTTATACGAAAGTTTAAATATGTCTTCTGGTTCGTTACCGATGGTTTTTTCTAATTGTTTATAATCAATATTCTTCGATACCTTAGATAAATCATTATTGTTTAAATAGAATGGATGACATCCAAGTAATGATGTCAGTACCAAAAGAGAAAGAAAGGAAAAAATTCTCATATTTATGTATTTAAAAAGTTGTTGTGTTTGTAGTATATCTTTATTCTATTATTAATTCCGTCCCATCTTCCATATTTTTTACTTTGTAAGTCCCCGTTTTCATTTCTTCTTCTCCGATTACGATAACCGTTTTTGCCCCTATCTTATTAGCTTCACGCATTTGCGCTTTTAACGAACGATACTGTAAGTCTGTAATTACCCTTTTGCCTTCTTTTCTCATACCCATAGCTAAGCGTTGAACAAATTCACCGACCGATCTATCCAAAGCTACTATATAACAATCAACAATAGTTTGATTGAAAATCTCAGGTCTTAATTGCTGGAGCACAAGTATCATTCTATCCATTCCAAGCGAAAAACCTACGGAAGGAGTACTTTTACCCCCAAAGTATTCAAACATTGTATTATATCTTCCGCCACCGCCCAAAGCATCTTGCGAACCTATGGCATTGCTTGCAAACTCAAACACGGTATGAGAGTAATAATCAAGTCCACGAACTAATTTGGTCTCAATATAATAAGAAAAACCATTCTTTTCCAAAAGTTTAAGTACTTTATCAAAATGTATTTTGCTCTCTTCGCTTAAAAAATCGGCAAGGATGGGAGCTTCTTTTAGAATGGCTATATCGCCTCTATCTTTAGAGTCGAGAATACGGAGCGGATTTTTTGTAAGACGTACTCTACTATCCTCCGAAAGTTCCTCTTTCTTTTGCTCTAAATACTCAGTTAAAGCAGTGATATACTGTTGTCTGCATTCTTGCGACCCAAGTGTATTTATTTTTAATGTATAGTCTTTTATTCCACATTCTTCCAAAACTGTAGCGGCAAACATTATCATTTCGGCATCAGCTTCGGGATATGGCGTATTGTAACATTCAGCTCCGCATTGGTAAAATTGACGGTAACGTCCTGCCTGGGGTCTTTCATACCGAAACTGTGCGCCTATATACCATAAGCGTTGCAATTGTCCTGTTGCTGTTAAATTGTGTTGCACAGCAGCTCGAACCGCCCCTGCAGTCATTTCAGGTCTTAGGGTAATGGAATTATCACCCCTGTCGGTGAATGTGTACATCTCTTTACTGACAACGTCGGTGTTTTCACCGATAGTTCGTGTAAATACCTCCGTAAGCTCAAAAATCGGGGTACGTATTTCAGCATAACCGAAACGTTCGGCAACCGAAGCAAATAACTGCTCTAGAAATTGCCATCCTTTTGTTTGGTCAGGTAATAGATCACGTGTACCGCGTACATTCTGTATCATATAATTTGTAATTTTCTATTGTTGGAAATAACGGCGAATTCCTGCCGTATAGGTTGCAATAACTTGTGATTCCTTTATTGCCGAATTTTCGCATTCCATTATGTTAGTATCAAGTATGGTAAAATCTGCATCGTGTTTTATTTCTATTTTACCCCTTCTATATTCATTACCGGATAAAATATGCGCATTGCATGTATAGGCATATAACGCTTCAGTACGCGAGATACGCTCATGCCCTTGCCACGTACTCTCACCATTCATCGGGATGCGGTTTACAAAAGCATCGATGCCTAAAAGAGGATTGCCCGATTCTATTGGAAAGTCCGAACCGCCGCCAATGATCGTACCCTTTTGAAGAAGGTTATTATATGGGTAACCATAGCTGCAACGTTCGCCCAGACGTTGTTCCGCCATCGTTGCATCACTTATACAATGAATCGGTTGCACAGCGGCGAAAATGCCGTTCATAAAAAATCGTGAAGAATCATCAGGATGAACAATTTGAGCATGTTCTATTCGCAGTATATAATCCTCTTTTACAAAATCTTTGCGCAATTCCTCATATACTTCCAATACCATTCTGTTTGCGGCATCACCTATTGCATGGGTCGAAATTTGCCATCCTGATTCGAGACCGTATTTTGCTTTATTATATAATGTGTTTCTATCAATCAAAAATAGACCGGTTGTTTCTTTTGAATCCGAATACGGCTCTAATAATGCTGCTCCCCGCGAACCCAATGCTCCGTCAACATAAAACTTTATTCCGGCTATTTGTAAAAATTCTCCTACTGCCGGTAGCAGGTTTTCTTTGTCCCATTCATCGTTTTGTGCAGAAACATAGCTTATTACACGAATCGGTAAAGTACCGCTTTCTGCCATTTCGCGAAAAACAGGTAAATATGTAGGGTTAACATCCATATCATGAACTTCGGTTAAGCCCCATTGCGCACATTGCCTTGTAGCTAAGATTATCCTTTGTTTAATTTCCTCATCCGAAAGTTTCGGAATATGAATTTTAACCAAGTCCATAGCATGATCTATTAAAATACCTGATAATTCACCCGACTCCGTTCTTACAATAGTACCTCCCGCAGGGTCGGAAATATCATCGGTAATACCGGCAGCTTCCAAAGCTGCCGAATTAACCCAAGCCGTGTGTCCATCAGCACGACTCAAATAAACAGGATTATTCGGAAAATATTCATCAAGAATTGTTTTATCAGGAAAACCTATGTTTTCCCATAGTTCCTGATTCCACCCCATTCCTACATACCATTCGCCATGTGTCGGTTTAATTGATAGTGTTTTTTCTACACATTCTTTCGCACTTTTACAATCGTATAAGGCTAGTCCCGCCAGTCGCGCTCCAAGCCCGAAAATATGTGCATGTGTATCGGTAAAACCCGGATATAACCATCCATTCGGATATGTATGGGTGTCGCGTTCGGTAATTATTGTAACTCCGCTTTCACCGGGGATAAAAGAAGTTATTCTGCCTCGTTCGGAAATTATGGTGCCTTGAAATGGAAAATTCATTGATGTATTGTTTTTTCAGTAATCTGTTTTGTTATGGTATAATTTTACACTTTTCACTATGTAATACTATATAAATATATATGCAACTATATTATAAAGATTTTTCAACAATGATATAATCTGTATTCAGTGTTTGATTACATCTATTTGTTCAGCTAAAGAATTTAATATCGTACATATAAAAAAATAAAAAGCCGACACCTTGGCATCGGCTTTT
>JALHLL010000210.1:4553-5959 GCA_022844575.1 bacterium | reverse complement strand
CGGTACCACTTGAAACACCTAATGCATATTTACAACCGCAATATTCGGCTAAACTATCCTCCAGTTTTTTTACTTCCGGTCCTAAAATCAATATCTGACTTTCGGCAATTTCTAAAAGTTTCGGCTCTATTTCCGCCCTTAAGCTATTGTATTGTAGTTTCAAATCCAATAAAGGTACATTCATCATCAATGTAAAGTATGTTATAAAAAGTCGGCTGCAAAGTTACGATGCAAAACATTGTATCGGTGAAGTGAATACAATGAAGTAAAAACATCGGACTGCAAACAAAAATGAGACGCTATTTATTATAGCTTATTTGGTAAGTGGTTGAAATGTGTACACCGTAATAATAGCCGAACGAGCATTTTATAACATGGTGCGAGACTTATGAAGTATGGGCCGTGTAAAAATGGCAGTGCTGTTGAAACATAATGCCCACTAAAATATAATGATTGTTATATCTGCCGCTTTCAATAGAATAGGGTAGTATCCGTTTCTTATATGATTCTTTCCCATACATATGATTCTATTATTATGCGTTATAAACTCTTTGGAAAATCGGGACTTCGTGTTTCGGAGATTTGTCTCGGTACAATGACATTCGGTACGGAGTGGGCACTCGGAGCCGATTATGTAACCAGCAAAAGCGTATTTGAGGCATATACAAATGCCGGCGGCAATTTTGTAGATACGGCAAACCGTTATTCGGAGGGTACAAGCGAACGCTGGTTGGGTGAATTTATAGCATCCGATCGAGACCATTTTGTTCTTGCAACAAAATACACCTTGCAAGACCGTATGAATGATCCTAATTTTTCCGGTAATCATCGCAAAAACATGATGCGTTCAGTACGTGAATCAATGGAAAGACTGAATACTGATCATATTGACCTATTGTGGCTTCATATGTGGGATTATACGACACCTGTTGATGAAGTAATGCGTGGGCTTGATGATTTGATTTCTCGCGGGATAGTACATTATATAGGCATATCGGATACTCCGGCATGGGTAATATCCCAAGCAAATACACTTGCTGAATTAAGGGGGTGGAGTGCATTTACAGGACTTCAAGTGGAATATTCCTTGATTCAGAGAACACCCGAACGAGACTTATTGCCAATGGCGAAAGCATTCGGCTTGGCAGTTACCCCTTGGGGTGCACTTGCCGGCGGTGCTTTAACGGGCAAGTATCTGAAAGGTGAACAAGGGCGTGTGCCAGAACATAGCATAAGACGTAATGACAGAAGCACATCCATTGCAAAGGAGGTTGTTGCTATAGCCGATGAGACAGGTATTCCTGCCTCGCAAATAGCTATTGCATGGACGCGAAACCGCGACCAGCAGATTATACCCATTATCGGAGCAAAAAGGGCTGAGCAACTGAATGATTCACTTGGCGCAT
>JALHLL010000210.1:0-4543 GCA_022844575.1 bacterium | reverse complement strand
GCATTAACAATTCAAATTACTGATTAAAAAATGATGATATTAAATGCGGTAAGTGCTATTGAGCTCGGATTTCCACATGACTTTTTATTAACCGACGGTGTAAAAGGTGCTATCGGTAATACTCAAGACCATATTGACGGATTAAGAAAGTAAGAAGAATACACCGAGATAAAAAACACAAATAAAAAGATGAGAGTTGAACGGTTACCTTTGAAGGCAAGACTACTTGGTTGGTCAGTCCTTCAAATTTGGGTAATTTAGTTGGCTTTTTTCCATTCCAATACGAAATTTTTTTACTCAATAGAGGAGCTATTTAATGAGAATTGATGTTGTTATGCCGAAAATGGGTGAATCCATTCAAGAAGGAAAAATCTTGAAATGGGTGAAGAATGTCGGCGACAAAATTGAACGCGACGAAGTATTATTAGAAATTTCAACAGATAAAGTAGATACGGAAGTTCCTGCTCCGAATGGCGGTATTTTGGTAAGTATTTTGGCAAATGTTGATGATACGGTTGAAGTGGGAAAAGTAATCGCGGTTATTGAAACGGATGCATCTGCTGCGGCAAGCGCAAGCAGCACACCGGCAGTTTCCGCACCTACACCTGTAGTTCCAACCCCTGCACCGGTACCCGTACCGGTACCCGAACCGATTGCAACAAGCGTTCCTACTGCCCCTGTCGCAACACCGGCACCTGTTGTTACAGGCGGAGCGACTACGGATGTAGTTATGCCTAAGATGGGCGAATCCATTCAGGAAGGTAAAGTTCTTAAATGGTTAAAAGCCGTGGGTGATAAAATTGAACGAGATGAAGTACTATTGGAAATTTCGACGGATAAAGTAGATACGGAAGTTCCTTCGCCTGTAGGAGGAACCGTAGCGGAGATACTTGCAAATGTGGATGATGTGGTAGAGGTAGGTAAAGTAATTGCTCGGATAGCAACAGGCGGAACTGTTACTGTATCAGCGGCACCAGCCCCTGCACCAAGTGCAGCGCCTGCTCCGACACCAGTTTCAGCACCTACTACTCCCGCACCTGTAGCAGCTATTGCCGCACCAACGCCGGTTGCGGCAGCATCTGTCACTGTTGTATCGGGTGGTACGAAAGAGATACCGCGCATGAGTGCAAGTCGCCGTTTTTATTCGCCATTGGTAAGAACAATAGCCGAGCAAGAAGGTATAACTCTAGAAGAACTTGAAACCGTGAGCGGTTCCGGTTTGGAAGGGAGAGTAACAAAAAATGATGTACTCGGTTATCTTGAGCGTCGTCGTTCGGGTGCTATTGTCGTAGCTGCGGCAACCCCAACGACTGCAACGCCGACAACAGGTATTGCATCACCCGCACCGATAGTAGCCCCATCTTCATCTTCGGCTCGGGCTGTAACAATGCCTGCCGTTTATGGTGATGATGATGAAGTGATACCGATGGATCGTGTGCGCCAGCTCATAGCCGAACACATGGTTCGTTCCAAACAAACATCGCCGCATGTTACAAGTGTTGCGGAAGCAGATGTAACGATGATTGTAAAATTGCGTGAAAAACATAAAAACACTTTCGAGAAACGCGAGGGCTTCAAACTTACTCTTACACCTTTCTTTATGAAAGCCATTGTGGATGGTGTAAAAGCCAATCCAATGGTTAATGTAAGTGTGGACGGCAAGAACATTATACGTCATAAACGCATCAATCTTAGCTTTGCGACTGTATTGGATGATGGTAACTTAATCGTACCCGTTATTAAAAATGCAGATGCACTTAATATAACCGGACTCGGTCGTTCAGTGTTTGATTTATCAAGCCGTGCAAGAGCCAAAAAACTTGCACCTGAGGAAATACAAGGCGGTACGATTGCGCTAACAAATATGGGTGCTTGGGGAACATTGTTCGGCACACCGGTAATCAATCAGCCGCAAGCGGCTATTGTGGGTATATATGCGGTACAAAAACGCCCCGTAGTACGTGAAGTAAACGGAGAAGACCTTATTGTTATACGTAGTATGGTATATGTATCTCTTACCTATGACCACCGAGTGATTGACGGAGCTTTGGCATCGAACTTTTTGGCAACAATGGTAAAGAGTCTCGAAAAAATGGGCGAGACAACCATAGATATGTAATCGGTAAACAACTTGTTAACACAAACGCCTTTTTTCTGTTAAAGAAAAGAGGCGTTTTCTTTTTTCGGCACGGAAATTCCTCGTAAACCGTTCATAGTATCCGGCAATGCATCTTATTATAGAACAGCAATATGGTAGAAACGGGAAAACATCTTTTTGCACGAAAACCCCAATTGGAGATTCTGCATAAATGCCGTGAACGTCTGCGCAAAGGACAGGGCGGTTCGGTTGTGTGGGTTCCTGCCGAAGCAGGCTATGGCAAAACCGCATTGCTTGCATATTTTGAGAGAGAAACTACCGAAGGGTACTCGGCTATAACCGCTGTTTATGCCCAAACACAAGCACCCATCGGCACAACGCGCATAGGCAGTTTGCAGCCCTTATACCCTTTTACAAGAGTGGTGGAACACATCGCAAAAAAAGAGGCGGTCTCCCCTGAAAAGAAACTTGCTTTTAATATCGGGATGTCGGTATTGGGATTGATACCGATAGTAGGTGATTTTCCGTTTTTAGTAAAAGAATTAAGAAGAGATTTCCAAGAGTTTAAACATGAAAAAAAATCAGGAAAATCATATAGTACCGCAGCAACGGAATTATATGAAGTCTTGAAAAATTATGCGGAAAAAAGTCCTTTGATTTTACTTTTTGACGATATGCACTATACAGATGCACAAAGTGTTGAAGTATTATCATTGTTTTTTTCCGAGATAGTAAAATTACCCGTAATGATAGTTGTTGCATATCGCCCTGCAGCTGCCAAAGATGTTATTTCTCCTTTATTACCGCTTATCGAAGAATGGAAACCCGACGGCAATGCCATACATAAAATTCAATTATCGGAATTTACAACAACGGATATTACAAAATGTTGTCAAAGTATTTTACCGAATTATAAAAAGCATGAAGAATTTGAGCAATGGTTATGGGCAAAATCAAGCGGAATACCCGGACTTCTTTTTGAATATCTCCATTATTTTCATAAAAACACACCGTTTGATTCTGTCGGAGCTTTAATTTCCGATTTTCATAATGAAGATATTATACCGACAACATTATACTCCACATTTTCTCGACTTGTTGAACAATTAGATGATGATGACAGAACATTATTGGCATTGTGCAGCGCGGAGGGGAGGGAGTGTACAGTGCATATTATTTCCAAATTATTAAATGCCGATACATTAACTACAATTAAAAAAATGCGATCGGTGCAAAGAAAAACAGGAATAATTACAAGTATCGGCGCACAAAACAGATATGGAATAAAAACAACGGTTTATCAATTTACACAAGCATTTTATCAGCAATTTTTTCATAATACACTTGAATATGAAGAGAAGATAACATTGCACAGACAAATTTCCGATTTGTTGCGTACACAATACTCCGATTCGAAAGATGAAGCCATGCGGCGGGCTTTGGCTCCGTATATAGTGGCGCATGATATTGAAGGTGAAACGGATAATGATACACAACCTTTTATTAAAGAAACACAAGATTTAATAATAAGTTCGGGCAGTGACGGGATTCTTCAGGAATTAGGTGCATTTAATATGTCACCATTAAATTCAAACTCTGAGAATAAAGAAAGTTCTGAAGATGCGGATATAGTGGGTGAGGATGTTGTTACGATTTCCGAATTACAAAAACAAGTCGTTGCTTTGTTTTTATCGGAAAATTTTGGTGCAGCAATAGAACATTGTAATACATGGAAGCATAATAATATGAATGCACATGCAAGCGATAGAGCTGTGTGTTTTGCCTTGCAAGCACGTTGCCTTATTGAACTTGGCGAGATAAATCATGCTCGGCAATTATGCGAACAAGGAATTTCATTATTAAATACAATGCCTAATCCGATAGCCGAATGCCTATTGCAAAATACCATTGCCGTAGCATTGATGTATGAAGGAAGTGATGAAAATGCCGAATATTATTTATTAAGAGCAGCAAAACCTTCACCATTACTTTCACCCGAGTATCGTCTTATGACCATTACGAATATCAGTAATTATTTGGAAAAACGCTCGCCCTCAAAAGCACAAAAATTGAAAAAAGCCGCAATGGAATTAGCTACTTCACTCCATTTTAATACCTTTATACAAGAGCAGTTTTAATACAGTGTATATGTTAACTAAACTAAAACTTTAGGTCCGAAATTTTTCTTGCTTGTTATCACTTATTTTCTTAAGTTGTTATTGTAAATTAGTTAGTAAAAATTGTTGGTAGATGTGCTCGAAACACCGTAAGTGCCGTGTTCTAAGGGTTTATTGCTTATATTCTGTTCACTCAATGAAACCGAATACTTAAATTAATTATACAGTTGTGTTTGGCAGTCTAACGAATCGTGTAACCTCACCAAGTATATTTAATATGTGGTGGAATACTTCTGTAAGTTTGATATTCTCACCGCATGTGATTGAG
>JALHLL010000209.1 GCA_022844575.1 bacterium | reverse complement strand
GACGGATAAAATGTTTTCGACGGCATATCATCCGAACGGATTATTTGCGATTGCAGGGGGTATAACAAATACGCGAATAAATCAAAACAATCAGAACGAAAATTATGCCATAGCACAGCTTTTCTCCATGTCAGGTGGAAAAATAGGAGTACTCGATACGCATACGCAAACCATAACATCGGTGGCGGTAGCAAATGACGGGACCATTGCAACGGGCAGTAATGACAGCACTTTATTTTTATGGAAAATACAAATAGCGCAATCGGATGTTTCTGATGATTTATGGGAAATTGTAGCACCCGAACTAACGGTAGAAAATGTTTTTATGGATTCGGTTGAAGTGAATAATAGCCGCGATTCATTAGTGCAATTAGCAGTAAAAAATACCGGTACGGTAAGTACAATTATTCGGTCGGTTACAATTACGGGGACAGATGCACAAGATTTTGTTGTAACTGTATTTACAAATAACGCAGTATTGCAGCCCGGCGAAACCATGCCTTTAGAATTCGGTTTTACACCCTCTGCTACAGGTTTGAGAACAGGGACAATAGAGGTCAATACTGACGATTATACAAAAACTGCGGATATTTCAGGCGAAGGAATACTTTTAGGACTTGAAGCAATTCCCATTATTGATTTCGGTAAACGATTTTTGGGCGATACAAAGGATACAGTAGTAAAAGCTGTTCTGAAAAACACAGGCACAATTTCATTACGATTTGCGGCTGCACGATTTATTGTTCCATTCAACTCACAATTTACATTTATTGCACCACCGGCTGATTTTACCCTTAAGGCACAGGATTCCGTAGAAGTACAATTACGTTTTAGCCCGATTCGGCTTGGCAGAGTAATGACAATTCTCGAATACGGATTTAACCGCTCGGGAAGTCCGAAAACAATAAGGGTAATGGGTGAAGGAATATGTGCCGGAGGTGCCGACTCCGTAATTGCAAAAGCAGATAAAAAATCAGCAATACCGGGTGATACAATATCTGTAGCGGTGAAATTGAATTATCCTGTCGGTGCAATCCGAAGTACTACCCGACCATATAGAATGGAATTTGATTATGACACGACCGTATTAAAACCGTTAACACCAATTTCATCGCAACAATTTGACTCTCGGCTTACATCGGCTGATACGGTGCAATTCTTCAAATTCTTAGTCTTACTCGGAATGGATGACACGGCAAAAGTACATATTAAAGCATTTGATTGGGGAGTGTATTGCGCCCAATCACCAAGTATTGTTGATGCCGAAGTACCGATAGAAATATGCCGTGCCGGAGGTGATCGTTTATTTAATCCGAATGCACAGGGATTGGCTGTTAGTGTAAGTCCGAATCCACCGAAAGAAAAAAGCACAATTACCTTTAATACGCCGGAAAACGGAATAACTTCGGTTAAGATTATCTCCATGCTCGGTGAAAAAATGGCGACTTTATATAATAATTATATTCAGGCCGGAACATATTCTTTGGAAATACCTATTGCCTCTTTGCCGATGGGTACATATTATATAATTGTCCATACTCCGACACAACAAAAAACTATTATCGTACCGATACAGTAGCAAATATTAACTAAAATCGAAGAAGGGCTTATTAAAGGGCCCTTCTTGTGTATATCTACGTTATTCAGATACCGAAGAAAAGCTTCTCTATTCAGTATAATATTGTTACTAGCATGATTGATTAATTTCCCCCTCAATCTTACCTGTATCGTGATGCAATAATCGAAAGCTAAAAATGAAAAGGAAACTTAAGAGTTTTTACGTTTTCCGTTACTGCAACTGAAATGAATAGTAAAAAGGCGAACAACTTATACGTAATTTTTTTTTGCGAGCTTTTTAGGTAATAAGAAAACTCCTCATTGCATAATGTTTACCCGCTATTTCTAAGACCCGACTTCTTGAGCAAAACACGTTTAACGACATTTAACATTTTTTTTGAGAGCATAAGGGTTTAAAGTATTGATAGATAAAGAAAAAATCGGTACTTTGCTTTACTTTGTAACTCAATTATATTAGGGTCAAGCTATGGTAAGGCAATCTACATATATTCAAACAATAGGTATCGTCATTTTTTTGTTAGCCGTCGGTTTTCTTAACCTTTCGGCGCAATCAATAAAATTGGAAGTCAGTTCAGCACAGGATATCCTCAATCAAAATACAGGTAAATATGATGTTGAGATTGGATGGTCATCTTCAAGTAGTACAATCTTCGACAAGGTATATTTGTTCGTTTACAAAAAAAATGGCGGTAATCCATCGGGAGATTATGTAAAAACTTCGGAAGTTAATGGAGCAAAAGCACATGCCACGGGAGGTCATTACCTTTATACCTTTCCGCTTGATCTGGAGGCAGGAAGATACAATCTGCGTTTATATGCAACTATCGGGAATACGGGGAGCGATTCAACAGGTATTACGATGGATATCGGGAAGAAATATCTTATCGAATATGTATCGGATACGAGTGTGATAACATGGTTAAAAGACAGCTTTCATAATCTGGCTTTCAAAATCTCGAGCGATGAGGGTAAAACATGGTCAAACAAATTACCGACCGGATGGAAGTTTCAATATGATTTTAGCGGTAATATAGCTAGTTACACAAGTAAGTACTCTTTCGATGACCAAAAAGGTGAATTTCGATTTACCCCTAATAAAGGAAGTACTTTTACAGGATATTTTTCGATTATCAATGAGCAAAATATAAGGGTTAACGGAAATAACCATATTGTTCATTTTCGAGTATTCAATTGCTCCAAACCCCCTGCCATTGTTCATGGCACTGTAAAGGATAAAAAAGGTAATTCTCTTCATAAAGGGTCTGTTACTCTTCATGGTGAAAATGGTACGGGCGGACAGGATGGTATTGTTGCCATTATTGCAAATGGGTCCTATCGATTTTTATTAGACCCCGATAATTATTATATAAAGTGTTCGGTTGATGGGTACTTAACAAAGTATTATAATAATGTAATTCATCCTGCTCAGGCGGAACCGTTAACGGTGGTATGTAATGATACTATACGAATTGATTTTGCACTTGATACGATACCGCCTTCATATAAAGTAAGCGGAGTTGTTAAGGATAAATCGACACAAAAACCGATTGTAAATGCAGATGTATTTTTTATACCCGAAGTATTGGAAACCGACGATTTGATTTTTGCAAGTTTTACAGATGAAGACGGTAATTATGTGGCTGAGGTTCATGAAGGAAAATATATCGTCTATTGCGGTGTGCCAAGCGATTCACCCGATCTGTGTTACACGGATATTTATTATGATGGTACGACTGATCGAACGCAAGCCGCTGTTTTATTGATAAAGGGTAATAGAAACGATATAAATTTTGAATTGCAAGTATGTGAACCGACTGATAATAGTATAACAGGTACAGTACGTGATAGCTCGAATACTCCTATATCGGCAACGGTAGTAGCTTTCCGTTTACCGGAAAAAATTGAAGAGTTAGCAAGTTTAACCACATATTCTGCGGTAACGCAAGACGGTGCATTCAACTTTGAGAAATTAAAAATAGGTACATATGTGTTTTTTGCATTGCCTCAAAACGGCTCTACAATACCGGGTTTTTATAAAGAGAATGACTTTGCCGTTTTGGAATGGGAACAAGCAACAAAGGTTAAGGTAACCGCAAACAGCACAGAACAGATTGAGATTATGTTAAGAAGTTTAACCCCATCTGTTGGTAGTGGAGGAATAAGGGGATGGGTACGAAAAGAAGGCGGAAATATAAAAGCGGATGATGTTCAAGCAACTGTACCTGTAAACGGCGCAATTACATATGCAATAGATGAAAACGGAGTTGTACGCGATTTTGCATTAACAAACGGAGAGGGCTTATTTGAACTTAGTAATTTGAAAAAAGGCAAATATACTCTTCACATCGAAAGAGTCGGTTACACTGCGTCGATATCCGAATTTGAATTGGAAAATAATGAGACTATAAAGGAAGTAGAGAAGGTATTAGTACCTGCCATCATTTCGGAGATTAGATCTGAATCCGGATATGATATTACGGAAGGGGTGTTAATACCGAATCCGGCAGATGCATCGTTAAAAATTGAGTTCGATTCCGATACTCCATCCGATGGAACTATAGTAATCACCGATATAGTGGGCAACCGTATTATGGAATCCAAAGTACATATACAGGCAGGTAAAAACAACATTGAACTCAATACATCCGAATTATCAACCGGTGCTTATTCCGTAAGTGTCATAACACTGCAAAAAAGCGCCACTTTACCGTTAATGATAATACGGTAAACATTAATCTTATTCAAGTACTATGAAAGGGATATTTCCTCGCGGAATATCCCTTTTTATATACAGACAAAAAATACTGTAAAAAACACTAATCTTTTGCAACGCTACGGTATTAGGATGTGTTATTACAGTAAATTCAAATTAACACGGTACTTGTACCAAATCTACACACCAATACTATGAGGTTATAGTATGTCGCGACACTTACATTCTTATCGTGCAATCCTGATGGTAGTTGCACTCCTCATTGCCGGCTTTTCGGGGGTTTATGCCCAACAATTACCCAAACCGAACATAAGAACGGCTCAACCTATTATGAATCAGAATAATGGGTATTATGATATTATGGTTTCATGGGGTATGGATTATGTCCAACCGCTTCCCGATGCCTTTGTGCTAATGGCAGAGAAAAGAGGGGGGCACGGAGCTGTTGAGAAAGTACAATACTCGACCGTTGCTCACAAAGAAGTGCAAGGAGATCCTTCTTCATACATAGCAACTTTTCCCATCGGCTTAGTGGAAGGTGATTACACGATAAGCCTAACGGCACAGTTTGGTAATTATCAGTCTGATAGTTCACGCAGCGTAAAGGTTAAAATTGATAAAACGAATGGCGGTTATACACTCGTAAAGTTTGTATCAGCAACGGAAGTTGTTACATGGTTAAAAGATAGCTACCATAAAGTCGAAGCCCATATCTCCACTAATAATGGTAATACGTGGGCTACTGAACTACCGCAGGGTTGGAAAATTCAGTATGATTTCTCCGGAAATATAAATTCCTATACAACCCAGCACAACTTTAATGACCGTACAGGCGAGTTTACATATACTCCAAACAGAGCCGGCAGATTCCAAGGATATTTTATGGTGCTTAATGCACAAGGTCAAGCTATTGGTAATAGTTATCACGTGGTTGATTTCAGAGTTATCAATTGCACTATGTCACCAGCTGTTTTTTTCGGACAGGTTACAGATGAACATGATAATTCAGCAATAACGGATGGCTATGTTGTTGCTATACCTGAAGATTCAAAAGCAAATGATAGTATTACTGTAGCAAAAATTAACCCGAATGGGGGATATGAATTACAGCTTGATCCTGGTAAATATCATTTGTACTGCTCTGCAAAGGGATATGAATCGGAATTTTTCGATAATGTAAAGGACCTCTCTTCATCAAAATCTCGTGAAGTTTTATGCGGAGATATGTTAAGCGGCGATTTTAAGCTTGGAAAAGTAGTGTTGCCGGAAGTATATACGATTATCGGTCAAGTAACGGATAATAAGACTCAACAGCCGATAGCATTTGCATCGGTTACGATAATGAGTGAAAGTAAAACAGCAAACGGCGGAATCGTATTTAGCACATTAACGGACGGAAAAGGGGCATATACACTAACCGTTCCGGAAGGTAAATACATTGCTCACTGTGGAGGCAGCCGTAATAATGCCCTTCAATTATGCTATATAGATCAGTATTACAAAGCTACAACAGATAGAACACAGGCAACTGTGCTAACAATTCAGGGTAATATGAAAGGTATTGACTTTGCTCTCACACCATGTACCGATGAGAAAAACTTGATTGTAGGTATTGTAACCGATAGTAAAAATACGCCTATTTCCTCATCGGTGGTCGCATTTCGTTTACCGGAAGGTAATGAAGGATTAGGCGGATTAACAATTCGTTCATCGAATGCTCAAGACGGCTCATTC
>JALHLL010000208.1 GCA_022844575.1 bacterium | reverse complement strand
ATACTTTTTGGAATATTAACATGTCTGATGAACAGTTAATGTCTTTGGCCGGGAAAATCGGAAGCGATTGTCCATTTTTCGTCAGAAACAAACCATCAATAGTAACAGGGCGAGGCGAACACATTGAAAATATAGATTTTACGCTCAGTTCACCTATACTCGTCGTATGCCCGTCGCTACATATTTCGACTCCAGAAGCATATCAAAAACTCGGATTTTCCGAAAACAAA
This sequence comes from bacterium, assembly GCA_022844575.1. Lineage (GTDB taxonomy): Bacteria > Bacteroidota > Ignavibacteria > Kapaibacteriales > UBA961 > UBA2353. Next base: position 5,872 of record JALHLL010000208.1, on the reverse strand, counting down.
TCACTTTTATCATCTAGATGCGTCGTTTCTGACATCGCTTCTTATCATAACGATTTTGAAAAGGTAATTTTTGCTATACATCCGGTATTACAAGGCATTAAAACTGCATTACTCAATTCCGGCGCATATTACAGTGCTATGTCAGGTAGCGGCTCTTCTATTTTCGGACTTTTTGAAAACAAGAGAGCACTAACAGACGCGCAACGGAATATACCTTTCCCCTCCTTTATAGTCAATCAGTTTACTGAATGATAACTCATAGCTATTTTAGAACTTTTTACATAGACAATTATGCGTATTCTTACAATATCAGCTGAAGTGACACCATTCGCCAAAGCAGGCGGCTTAGGTGATGTTGCTGCTTCATTGCCAAAGGCATGGGAAGAGCTTGGCCATGAAAGTATTGTTGTTATTCCGAAATACGGGCATATTGACTGTGAAAAACATTCCATTCAACCGACGGATATAATTGTTGCCGTTCCTATCGGTACATGGACGGAATATGCACGTCTTTGGATAGGTACTTTACCCGATTCGGGCGTAAAGGTATATCTACTTCAAAATAGTGATTATTTTGATAGAGAAGGAATATATGGCAATCCGGATGGATTCACTGATAATGACAGACGTTTTATATTTTTAGCAAGAGCTGCATTTGAAACCGCGCGAACATTAGGTTTCAAACCCGACATCATACATGCCCATGATAATCATACTGCTTTAGCAATGCCCATGCTTAAAATTAACTATGCAAATGATAGTTTTCTTAATGAAGCTGCAGGCGTTTTTACAATACACAACATGGTGTATCAAGGATTGTATGATTCGCAAAAAGCTATTCAATTCATGGGGTTACACAGAAGACATTTTTTTAAAGGCTCTTGGTTCGAGCAATATGGTGCCTTGAACTCTCTGAAAGCCGGAATAATGTTTTCAGACAAAGTAACAACCGTTAGCCCTACGTATGCACATGAAGTTCGTTGGACAAAATCGGGTGAAAATTTACAAGACTCATTACATGCCCGTGCATCGGATTTAATAGGTGTATTGAACGGCGTTGATTATACCGAGTGGGATTCGAAGACGGATAAACTGATCTATGAGAATTATTCCGCTAAGACAATAGAACGAAAGGAATATAATAAACAGCATCTACTCGCGGATTTCGGATTGAATACTCGTGAAATTTCTGACGGCCTTCCTTTAGTAGGAATGGTTACTCGGCTAACACCTCAAAAGGGTATTGATTTATTAGAAAGAGGTCTTGATCATTTCCTGAAAAATAATCTTATGCGCGTTGTATTACTCGGATCAGGAGAATCTCGATATGAAGATGTGCTACGTTCATTGGCTAAAAAATATCCGAGAAGAGCTTTAGTGCAAATCGGGTATAACAATACTCTTTCACATAAAATAACGGCTGCCAGCGATTTTTTCCTTGTGCCTTCACGATTTGAGCCCTGCGGACTGACGCAAATGTATGCCCTTAAATACGGAACAATACCGATAGTACGTTCCACAGGCGGTCTCGCAGATACAGTAATGGAATATGATGCAGGCACAGGGTATGGTACAGGTTTTCTATTTCAGCAGTTTTCGGCTGCAGAATTCAGAACTGCCATAGGGAGGGCTATATCTCATTATAGAATTAAACCTCATTGGGATATAATCCGTAATAATGCTATGACACAGAATTTTTCTTCACTCATTTCAGCTCAGAACTATATCAATGTCTTTCATTGGGCATTAGAAAAAGTTCGTTCATAACAATGCATTATAGAATTATTTTAAATATTGACACCAAGATTATCAAACAAAGTCTTTTTATTGTCCTTTTAACTTTTCTGTTACTCTTAGCTCAAGATACCTATTCGCAGGTAGTAGTTCGTAAGGTTTTTCTTACGAGAAAAAATGTTTTCGATAGTACGAACAATGATTGGTTTTTTGCTGCGGGTTTAGCAAATACGCTTCATACAGTGACAAAAAAGTATGTTATTGATGATGAGATTCTTTTTGAAAGTGACGAGGAATTATATCCGGATGATACTGAAGAGACGGAACGAAACCTACGTAGAACAGGACTATTTGCCAAAGTTGATATAAGGGTTGATACCATAGATGATCGTACTGCCGATATATATATCACAACGCAAGACATCTGGAGTACCCATGTTTCGCCCATCTTCTCAACAGGCGGTGGAATCACTAGTTTAGGTGGATTCTTTCGAGAGATAAATCTTGGCGGAACGGGGTCATCAATAACAACGCAGGCACAATACAGAACGGAAAACAATATCGGTTGGGATGGTTATGTTTTAGCTAATTATCGCCGAATGTTTCGTTCAGAACTCTCACTTTCATTAGGTATTTCCGGGCATCGTTACAGAACAACACAATTCCTTTCGATTGGAAAACCCTTTAGAACCCTATCCTCTTTTACATCCTATGGTATAGGTTTATCGAATTCTTATGGCTCAGACTTCGTGTATGGAATCGATAATGTGAGTCGTGTTCCATACCATTCACGGCGCGGTGAAGGATGGTTTTCGGTAGGTTTACAAAGAAAGGATAGAATATTCTTTTCGACGTATTTCAGTCTTGAGGACATACAGCGTCTGAACCCATCACTAAGACAACCCTACGATAATTCGGGAAGAATTCTTTTTGGTTTTTCTTCACTCCAGCAGCGTTTTTCCAAAACAAATAAATTAAACGGTTATGAAACCGAAGATGTATCATTAGGGGGTTGGGGAACTGCTATCATAGGTCGTACCTTCGCTATCGGTTCTCAAGGGGAAGGAACCTATTATATAGGTGGTCAGATTCAACAAAGTACCAATGTAGGAAAAGGATATTTGTTCGGACAGTTAACAGGTTCATCGGGTTTTGCAAAAGGCAATCCTCGATATACATATCAGGAATTTAATGGTGTAGCACATTACAGATTTTCCGAAAATATGCTTATTGCCTCGAGAATCCGTCAACAAACAGTGTGGAATTGGGGCGCTTTCAGACAACTTGTTCTTGATAATGATGCAGGACTTCGAGGATATGTTGCGAATGGTTTTGAAGGGGCTAATCGAATTATTGGTAATACTGAATTTCGTTTTTATCCGGAATGGGACTTGTGGATATTCAGACTTTCCGGTGTTCTTTTTCACGATATCGGTACTGTATGGAATCAGAGTATCGCTTTACCTAACACAAAATTTTACAATACGGTAGGTGCCGGACTTAGAATACATAATCTTAAGGCATCAGGAGGTGAAGCCGTATTCCGTATTGATTTTGCTTACAATACCTTTGAGAAAAAATTTGGAGGTATTATTATTTCAAGCGGTCAATTATTCTCTATTTTTGGAAATCATGGTTTTAAATTACCGGAAATTTTCGGCTTGAATATTGACGGTGAATAATTCCCTTAGTACCTATAAATATATAGAAGTCGCCACAGGTGGATTTATGCATGGAAAAGTTAAAATAATTGGGTATCCCTTGGATTTAGGTGCCGGCAGAAGAGGTGTTGATATGGGTCCTTCTGCTCTTAGAATTGCCGGAATTACACAAAGACTTGAGCAGTTAGGCTACGAAGTTCAAGATATGGGAGATTTACGTGTTTCCATACCCGAAACACAAGATATTTATGATTCTAAGTTACGCTATCTGCCCGAAATTGCCAAAGCAAGCAATATATTGGCTGTACACGTAAAAAATGCACTCGATACAGGCTATTTTCCTCTTATACTTGGGGGCGATCATTCAATGAGCATTGGTTCGATAGCAGGAATAGCGGCGCATTGTAAATCGCAGAATAAGAGACTTGGAGTAATTTGGGTTGATGCTCACTCTGATATAAATACGCCCGATAGTACACCATCAGGAAATATACATGGAATGCCGGTAGCCGTTTCGCTTGGTATCGGTTCCGAAGAGTTAGTGAATGTAGGAGGAGAATTTGTAAAACTTTCGCCATCGAACCTGACACTCATAGGTTTACGCTCTGTTGATCCTGGAGAAAGGGACTTAATTAAGCAACTTGGCATAGATGCCTATTCGATGACGGAGATTGATAAATTAGGTATGTATGCGATAATGCTTACTGTTCTCGAACGTATGAAAAAACGTGTCGATCATTTACATATTTCATTTGATATTGACAGTGTTGATCCTTCAGTCGCCAAAGGAGTAGGTACACCTGTACCGGGCGGACTCTCCTTTCGGGAAACGCATCTCATCATGGAAATGGTTGCAGAGAGCGGTTTAGTAAAGTCATTTGAGGTAACGGAGGTAAACCCGATTCTCGACGATATGAATCAGAGTGCGGAATTTGCTGTGGGTGTTGTATCTTCTTGTCTCGGAAAACGTATTCTCTAATTTTTAATGAGGAATACCATGAAAAAGAATATTACCGGTGTCATTGTATGCATTTTACTTCACCAGATATACACCATTTCATATTCGCAGGAAGCAGATAATAAAAAAGGTACTACAAAAATCAACAATATGATTTGTGTATATGCCGGGCCTAAATTCGGTTATGGTTCCTCAGAATTCACAAAAAATTATATTCAGTACTTTGATGGTCGTAACAATGAATTCAGTGCCAAACTTGCTTTTGGTGCAACACTAAAGTTAGAACCATCGGAGGGTATTCGTCTTGGACTTTTAGGTGAGTTTGCTCAAACCGGTTTTACGGAAATATATAAACAGCAAATAAGACCTCATAGGGATTCATTACCTGTCGGCGAACGTTCAATAGAACAGCAATTTGCCATTACCTCGTACCCAATCCTTCTAACAGCAGAAATTGCTCCGACCCTTAACCAGTTTAGAACATATATCGGTGCAGGCATAGGTGTTGGTATTGCAAATATCTCATGGCAGGAAAAGTTGAACAGTTCCATGATAAACGATGTGAGAACCGGAGGAAATTATGTTGACGAAACATCAATAGCACCGGCTTTTACACTATATACAGGTATAGAATTAGGTTTTGATAAGAAGGTAAAACAATCTATATTCGCAGGAGTACTCATTGAGGCAAAGTATGTGTACTCGGGGGTAAGTGCGGCTTTCTTTGACAAAGCGCGAAAACAGTTTGCTTCACCTCCAGGTGCATGGTCTGAGAAAGTATATGCAGGAGCAAGTGCTTTTGCAATTAATGTAGGGGTTTTTTTCCAGTTTACAAAACAACCTGAAACAATTAAAAAATAATTATTAAGGAAGTTTGTCTGTGTAACTGCCAATGAGCAGTTTTTTATGTTATGTTACACTAATTATAAGGGGGCAGATATGGTGATCAATGTTGCATCAAGGCATTTTAAGGCATGGCCCGAACTAACGGAAGTTGTTACTGAAACAGCAAAAAAATTCACTAAATATGCAGATGGAATTACGCGGGCGGAAATTGTGCTTGCGGAGGACAATGGTAAATTTGTTGAGTTTACCGTTTTTCTCAATGATCATGTTTTTAATGCGAAAGAAACTGCGGATGTTTTCGACAAAAGCATTCACAGCGCATCGGATAAAATAATCAGTCAATTAAAAAAACATCGTGAAAAACAATCCAGTTACAGAAACGGCGACCATCGCCTGTAGTTAACAGTAACTAAAACGCTCTTTGTTTATATCAAAGGGCGTTTTTTTTTTGTGATTATATGAATATTCTGCAAAATCTGAAAACTATTGTAAAAGATAAAATACCCGTAGGACTACTATTACAATCGCCTGTACGGTTAGTACAAAAAAATGGCAATATCGGTCTTAATAATCCGATTAACGATAAAAATATTCATCGTCCGCAGTTAGCTTTGGCAGGTTTTGTGGAACTCTTTACTCATTATAGAGTTCAGGTATTCGGCAATACCGAAAT
>JALHLL010000207.1 GCA_022844575.1 bacterium | reverse complement strand
ACCTTTTTCCAGTAATTTTTTTGTACAGAGTGTAATTCTTTCTTTTACTCGTGCGGAATCTGGTGTGCATTCCTTTGCCATATAGTAGAATTTAAGGGCTTCTTCATAATTGTTCCTCTGTTCACTTAACATACCTCCCAGCATCATGGATTCATACGATGGTGCTTCATAAGCAGTTTTTGCCGATATCAATGCCATATCGAAGTTTTTGTTTTTAATATGTGATGCAACTATGGATGTAAAGATTTGCTCCCTGTTCATCTGAAATCTATGACTTGAACCAAAGTTGAGTAGATCTTTAAGTAAGTTTGCTGCTTCATCAAAATTGTTGTTGGATGTTTCAAGCTCAATTTTCATGATATTGGGTAGTGCATTATTACTGGAGAATTGCAATGCCCGTATAATATGAGAGCGTGCGCTTATAAAGTTATGGGCGCGTATTTGATTTTGGGCGATTAATGATAAAACAGCACACCGAAGTTCGGAAAGAACATTTACGTGATCAGAACGTAATACTTTTTGAAAATAAGAGTCAGAGGAAGCATAATCTCCTTCAAGGTAATAAATCAATCCTAAATGTAGATTTAAATATACATTAGTGGTATCGGTTTTTAATGCACGTTGAAATATCGGTTTCATCCTTACACGTCTATCCGAATTCGTATTAAGAGTACCGACATTATATATATGTATTTCTTCATGTGACTGCGGGACAATCGAAAGTTTCTTAAGACTCATATTTATACTTTCGCAGACCTCACCGTAATAGTATATTTGTTTATGGGTACGAAACAAACGTACAGAAGGGGAAGGAAAGGCGACTCTTCCGTATTGGTGATCCAACTGATGCCAAATAGTACATGCGTATGCACTATTGCCCGATGCGAGAATTGTTCTTAGGGTTAAATAGCTATCCGGATGCAAACGTTCGTCAGCATCAAGCATAAGAACCCACGGAGTTTTTACGGAAAGGAGTAATTTGTTGCGTAGAGATGAGAAATCTTCAGAAGCAGGGATCTTTTCTACTCGTGCTCCGTTCTTTTTTGCTATGAGACTCGTGTCATCGAATGAGCCGGAGTCAAGTACAATTATTTCATCCGCTATATCCTTTACACTTTCTATCATTCGAGGTAATAAATCCCTTTCGTCTCTTGCTACGCAACAGACCGTAAGCGCACTTTCAGAAGGCGGATTTGCATTAGCCACGTTCTTTGACATACATACAATATTACTACATGAAACAGCGTTTACATACACAGCTATATGCAAACATAGTCATTTATTTGCAGTTTCAGTTACATAAGGCAAACTTGCACTATATATTGGTTTAGTGAACGATAAAATCTATTATCTATGTCTATTATGTCAACGTGGTGTAATTTTTAAGGTAATTAGGTGTGGTACATACCTTGAAGAACTCCCTGTTTAACTCTCTGTGTTTTTTTGTGTTGTTAACTGTATTACTCTAAACATTTTAGCACCATTTAGCGTGGTTCTTCGGAGTATTTCCATGCGATCTTTTCCATCTGTGTCAATATCCGGAATATATTGAACTATTAAATGGCTTACCGTTTTATACTAAGTGGTTATGTTAGAAGAGATAAGGTGGTTTTTTTGAGACATTCTCGAAATATGTTGAGTCAGTTTTGTTTTTCGGATGTAATCTCTTTGCAGTTCATTTATCCTATTTTTTTCTTCGGTGAAGTAAAGCGCGCCAGATGTCTATTGTGCAAAAAAGTCGAAGAAGAATAGTGTATATCTTCTATTTATGGTGAGAAATAGGCACAATGGGTGCATATGTGTTACAACTTTGACTTTGTATTGTCTATAAGTTTTTAGCTGGATAAAAAGAAAATTTAAGGTAGATTAGTAGAAAGTTCGTATTCTTGGTTATTGTGAAATGATTATTTGAGGGTGATTTTATATATGAATACTGTACATACATTACTTATTGATGATGATCCGATATTGAATCTTCTCATGAAGAAGATGATGGAAAGAGTACAATTTTATCCCGAGCCGAAAGGATTTAGTGATGCGGTAATGGCTCTGCAATATCTTCGTGATAATTATAACCTTACGGAATTCTTCGTTATTTTTCTTGATTTGTATATGCCTGAACTTGACGGAATAGAGTTTCTGAACGAATTAGGGCAGTTTGCGCGATCTAAGAACGTATTTGTTTATGTCGTATCATCAACTACTGATACTGACGAAATAGAGAAAGTTGTCAGAAATCCTCTGGTAAGAGAATTTTTACCCAAGCCGATTTTTTCGGATACATTAACCGTTATAAAGGATATTATTGAAGGTGATATTAACGGTATTTCAAAAGAATAGCTCTTTTATTAATATGTAGAAGCATTAGTATTCCCTTCGCCTGTGATTGTTTATTTTTTTCTGTTACATCGTAATAGATATCCTCATCTATATTTAAGGAATCGTTGTACGAATCTTTATTCCGAAAAGCAATTATCTTATAATTGCAACAGATTTATATATATTCCTATTTCCGATACGAACTATACAATGATACACACCAGATGCCAAGTTCTCAACACTAAAAACTTTTTTCATATTACTTTCCAATTCACACTTTAACGATGTTCTGATACCCTCATTGGTATATATACTTACATTTACGGAATGTGAGAAATTATTCCATATAAGTATATTATCTTCCAACACATTATATTGTACGATTACATCTTCAGCATTCGGTACATTGATATTCGGTATATCGGTTGCAGTTATGGGCATTGAGCTAACATAACCATCTGTTCCGCAGAACCACAAAGTTTCATCGAATTTTGCAGAATTAAATATGAGATTATTTATGGTGGTGATTTTTTGCCAGGTCTCATTTTTACCTATATAGATAATTCCTTCAATAGAAGTGAGAATGAAACGATTGCGACTATCGTCGGCAATTACCGATTTCCACGTTAGAGTATCGACAAGTATCTTTTTCCACGAACTTCCATTATCAACGGAGTAAACGACCAGTCCCTTTTCACCTACACTCAAAATATCCTTACCATCGGCAAACATTGCTATATCATGTAAGTTCTTATCGGTAAGCGGAGGGATGAGAGTCCAGTTTTCACCACCTGACACATATTTAAGAATTAGTCCTTTTTCGCCAAGTGCATAGAGTGTGTTTGTATTGTTACCCTCGATAGAATATATGATGTTTTTTTGTGCGTTAAGTCCTGGTGCCGCAACTTTCCATTCTGTGAAATTTTCAGAGAAATACAATCCTTCCTTACCTCCCAAAAATCCATATTTTTTATTATTATCCATGTACACTGTTGCACATAATACCGAGTTACATGGTAATCTTTTCGTTAACCATGATTCACCTTTATCAGATGAATAAAGCATTGTACTATCTGTTGTACAGAAGGCATATACATCATTATTATTATGGAGGATTGTTGAAATGTTGTTCGTTGAACTTATGTTTGCACTTGTCCAATTTTTTCCTTCATCTGTAGAATATTGTAAAGAACCGTTTTTGCCGCCTGTAAAGATTCTATCCGAATTTTTGGTAATACAATATAAATCCCTATTTTTTGAAACATTCGTATTTTTTGCCCATGAATTATCCTTTCCGGTATATATCAAACCTCTATCACCAACTAACACTATATTATTATTCAATGTAGCGGCTCCGTTTATCCATTCCGCCTGAAATGGCAAATCCTTCTTATTCCATGTATTGCCATTATCGTTTGATGAGTAAAAAGAACCTTTACTTCCTGTTGCAATTAGTAAAGAATTGTTTCTGTGACAATTTTGAAATGAAAAGTTCGTGTCACTTACAACTCTTTGCCAAGCAATACCGGAATTATCGGTACGATATATATTCCCGTTTGCTCCGCCCAGAAAACCAACAGAATTGTTGATGAACGTAATAAAGCGAAAGTCGTCATTCATAAACCCTTCAGTACCCTCCCACGTTTTGCCTTTATCCGACGAACGAATAATTGTTCCGCCATTCCCAACACAGAAGAGAGCATTTTCCTGAATAAACGCTGAAAAGAGATGTTCGGTTGTTTTCTTTTTCTGATTATTCCACGTAACACCATTGTCATCCGAAATTAATATTGTCCCATAATCGCCTACAGCCATACAGAGCGTATTTAGGCTGACAATTGAGTTGAGAGAGTGTTTTTGACTATGAACAGTATTCCACGTATTACCGTTATCAGAAGAATGCTTGATAGTACCCGAACTTGTTACTGCAATGAAAACTGTACCGGATGAGTGAACAATATCATTAAAAACTGTTTCTTCAGTTGCGGTAATACGTGCATTATTTTGGTCAGATGTCACGATAACACCGTTTCCGACAATAACTGCATTTCCGGTTGAAGATATAGATATGGAATGATAATCTTTTGTTCCTAAATTGCTGGGAGCTTTAATTGTTATTTCTTGCGAATGAAGTGCAATTACTTGCATCAGTGCAAGTATTAATATTGGTAATAGAGGTTTCATATCAGAATCTAATATTGTGGAAATTATTAAGGGATTCTTAAATCATGTGCTTGGGGGGGGAAATGCTTGTCTTTTTCCCAATTAAGAACCTCATGAAAAAACCAACGGGCATTAATGAGTGCACCCGGAAAACCATGAACACGTGCCGAGAAAAATCTACTTCCCCAATTCGCTCGTGCGGAATAACACCCCATTAATATTGCTTCGCGTACAAACGGATGCAGATCACATTTGAAAGCCCTTTTTGATGCCGTTGAAATATTATTCGGCGAAAAGTCTTTTTCGTCAGTCATTTCTATAACACCTGCTCTACCACTCTCATCCGCACCATGTCCGACAATCCAAAATGCCTGAATACACGGATTCTCTAATATCTTCGAGGCAGATAGTCGTGTAGCATAGGATTCAAATTCGACCTCATATCCGGTATTCTCATACCATTGCTGGGCAATTAATGCAGCGTCGAGTAATTGTGCATTATCTCCCCAATTTACCCACAATTTTTCGTATGCAATATTACCGACTCCTATATACGCTTTCGGTTTACGTAGTCGTCTTGTTTTTGCACTTATAGTCACAGTTTGTTTATCGGTGAATTGTGTTTTACTATCTACAATCTGACATTCTACTTCCGCATCTTCAGATTTTGAACGGAGAAAAACAACACTTGCCCCCTGATTTCCTAATGGAAACATACCTTTGCCTGATTTGAGTCGCCAGGTATAATGAACAACGTCACTTTGCTTCTCACCCTTAGGTGGTTCCACAGCCGGACATTGAACGCCCTCATTTGATGTACACGCCGTAATAACAGAGTCCATATCACCATATTCAGCCGAAAGTAATGTCATATAATCCGGGCAGGTTATGTCCGAATTTTTTTCTTTAATTGTTAGGCCCTGCGTTATCGGTGTTAAGTCTAACCAGATAGGTGGCATTGCCACACATTCGCTTTGTTTGATTTCCTCAATAATTTCATTGCTTTTAGGGCTAAACGGAACTATTTGCGGCATAACACTAAAAAAACGTGCAGTTCCGATTTCGTTATCACTACCTGGGTCTGCAGCGAGTTTGGCACCCACATTAAACCGTAGAGAAACAGTTCCCAAAAGATCCTCATCCAATGCCTTACCGCCTTCGGTACTGTTACGTACTCGGCATTGTATTTCGACGGGGGTAGTATCGCATAAAGGAATTTCATAAAGAATGGTATTATCTTCGTTACCATCGGGTTCTATTAGTTTTCCTGGTCCATTGAGTGTCCACAAATACCCTACTTTATCGGCATAAGGACCGAAAGACTTTTCCGAGACAAGGGTATCATTACCTGAAATACATAAACATTGTTGAATTAAGTTATCTGCATCTTCTACATATGATGAAATGGCAATCAAATCACCCGGACGCATTCTTTGTAACTGTTCACCGGCAGGAAATATTGACAAATTCTTTACTATTGTCATTGCATTTCCTTTTCTCCACAATGATTTTGATATACAACATTGGGCTACCGTTAGATTATAAGTCATATTATTATTCGATAGATCAATATCATCTCCAAAAAATACTTTTAGATCGATACTATAATCTCCGGTTACCGTTAACCAAGTTTGGGGCATTGTTATAGTTTTTTTACCACCAGGCGGAAGATTGA
>JALHLL010000206.1 GCA_022844575.1 bacterium | reverse complement strand
GCAGGGCTATGTCTCTGGCTTGGAGCGTTTGGGCGATATGATGTTTCGGCTTGATTCAACACAGTCCGATAGTGTTTTATGTGCCGTTAATGCAAACTTTTGGAGTGCATACCGTAATGTACCTATAGGACCATTGGTGATTGAAGGCGAAGTAGCCCAGATGACCCATCATAAAAAATGGTCGAGTGCTTTTTTCGATGAAAGAAACCGTATGCTCATAGATACTTTCCGTTTACATGGTGCCGTAACGTTGCCGCATAAGCGTAAGTTTATGATAAATGATGTAAATGTGCGGCGCGATACGTCGGGAATAGTTCTTTATAATACATATGGCGGTAAAACCGTACCGTATGTCCATGAAACAAGTATCGAAAAAGCCATGCAAGAATTTATGGAAAACCATCATTATGCGATTGAGGATTCGACAGAATCCGAATTGAATATGGATGAATTGCGTCAAGCACAGGCGGAGGCAAAGCGTTCAAGCGATATAGAATTTCCGATGTGGAAGGTGCAAGTACGGCATTTGCGTTTACCGCGTATCAATTTGCCTACTCCGTGTATTGTATTGGGTATTGATACGGGTACTGTCAATATGCCTTTGCGGGGTAGTGTTATCAGTTTCGACCGTTCTTTTTCAAGACATGATTTGCCAAAAATAGGCGATACGGTTTTATATCAGTTTACAACCAATCCTTTTCCTACTCGGCGTTTTGCGAATGCGGTTTCGGGCACGCCTCGTTTGGTGCGTAATGGCATTGCCAAACATGAAGCGTTGGAGGAGGGTGCAAAGGCAGTACGTTTTCGCACTTCATGTTTGGCAAGAACGGCAATCGGTTTATCGCGCGATGGAAAAACAACGTATATTGTTATGATTGAGCCGCCAACACGCGGCAAAAGCAATAATGGCGCAACCTTGCAAACTTTGGCTTCCCTTATGCGTGATATTGGGGCGTGGAATGCGATGAATTTGGATGGGGGCGGTTCCTCCATGATGGCAATTTGCAACACGAATGTATGCACGAATACAACCATACCTACGGGCAGAAGAATTTCCGCCGCTTTGGCATTGTTCCGCAGGGCAAAATTATTCCGACCGCATTTGAATAAAACGGTAGAACAAGGCGAATAATAATGGAAAGTTTACCCGATTTTGATATTCAATCAAACGGCGAGATTTCCGAAGAATTTCTTCGGAGAAATATTGTTACTTTTCATCAGGCACTCGATTCTATTCGCTCTATGAAATATGGTCGTAATAGCGATAGAAATAAACCCACGTTGATTTTTCGAGAACAAAAAGGTACATGTAGTACCAAACATTCAGTGTTGAAGTTATTGGCTGATGAACACTCCATTACCGATATAAAACTTATGCTCGGAATATTTAGAATGAATGCCCGTAATACTCCCGAAATTGCAGAGACACTCCGTACTTATAATATCGAATATATACCCGAAGCGCATACATATTTGAAATATAAGAACCGTATTATTGATTGTACAAAGGAATACTCCGCCGCAGCTTTATTCGTCCCCGATTTAATTGAGGAATTTCCCATTGAGATAGAGCAGACAGGAGACTTTAAGGTTCGTTTTCATAAACAGTATTTTGAACAATGGATAAAGAATATTGATACGCTCTACTCCGTTGATGAATGGTGGGCTATTCGTGAACAATGTATAAGTGATTTAGCAAAGGACTAAAGTGAATAATAAACAAAGGGGATGAATTTCATCCCCTTTGTTATTCGTATCCTAAACTATAAGAATAAGTCTATAGTTTCAGAATTTATTTTACTAATATGAATTTTTTATACATAGTGTTTTGTGATGATTTTATACGAATCAAATATTCGCCGCTATAAAGAAGTCTCGTATCAAGATAGGAGATGGTACTACCCTGATACATAGTTGTTTCTTGCATCAGATTACCCTGTGTATCAAATAATTCTATGGTAATATTTTCACGGTTTATATCTAGTATCTGCAATATGACTAAATCGCTGGAAGGATTTGGAAATACCGCAATATTAATTATTCCCTGAGCACCTTCATCAATACCTGAAGGATTGTTTGCTTCTTGCGAAACAGTAATTGTTAGAGGTGCTGTGCCTTGTGCCGATACGACAATATTGGCTTTGCGAATACTATTCGATGGGTTTTCTTGAGCATCAATTTTAATGGTCATTGAACCGGAGCCACTTTTTTTATCGGTGCTTAACCAATTCTCATTAATGTTAATTTCCCAATCCGTATTCGAGTTGATTTCAAACACTTTATCGGAACTTGCTTTCGATGATAACATAATTTCCGATAATGATACACTAAGTAAAATACCTGCTGCCGATTGTGTAACAGTAATTGTTTTTGATGCTAAGTTTTTTGCTGATATGGTAATGGATGCTTTGCGTATTTGTACTTGGGTATTTTCTAAAGCAGTAATAGTAATTGTTTTATCTCCACTACCTTTATCGGAATTTACAGATAACCATGTCTGATCTGCCGACACTTCCCAATCCGTATTAGATGTTATATCGAATGTCTTTGTAGAATTTTGTTCCGCCGATATAGATAGAGTATTTGTCGATAGACTTAAAGCCGGTGCCGTACCCTGTTGAGTTACCGTAATTTTTTGTGTCGGAACATCTTTACCCGATATTGTAATAGTAGCCGAGCGTTCTGTTAAAGCGGTATTTTCATCCGCTTTTAAGACTATTGTTTTATTACCTGTTCCTGCTTGTTCATCCGCCTTAAGCCATGTCTGATCTGATGATAATGTCCAACTGACATTCGAGCTTATATCGAAGTTTTTTGTACTATTGGCGGGGGGCGCAATAGTTAGATTATTGGTAGATACCGCAAGTAAAGGACTTTGTTTTGTATATGTTGTTACTGTTTCAGTAATTGAAGTTACCTTTTGGGCAGAAACAACACCGTAAAAAGTCGGACCCACAACATAAGGATATGAGGAATTCCATTTTTCATCAACAGTCGCAAAATAGCAGTAAATACCTTCGGGATATTCGGGCGTTATGCAGAATCTACCATTATGTTCATCTAAATACTCGGGTGTCGATGCTGATGTCGGAACATATTCATAATCTTCTCTGAAATAACCGAGAGGATAGGTCGAACTTATTACCGGTCCATCGGTTACATCACTTCCATTGGCATATTCTGTTCTTTGGGTAATGGAACGAAGTTTGAAACTCGATTTCATACGAACAATTCCGCCGGTGCCATCGGCATTTTTATAGCCATAAGCTCCATATATCGGAAAACCGTCATAAGCAAAGCCGATAAGAGGGGAATGCTTAGTGCTGTCGAGTATATATAAGCCATCCGCAACGTATATATCGCAAACAGTCGAAATTACCTTGATATCCAAATTGAAGGCACTCGGATTCTGATGATGATGATAATTACCCATGGCAGGATGTCCTTTAGCACAATCGAATCCGCCACGCTCTGCAACGATAGCATCTCTATTCCAAATACCATCTCCCTTGCCACCGCCTGGTCCACCTTTTATGGTTTGTGAGGCATTGTGCCATGAAACACCATCACGATAATCGAATAAAGCGACTCCATTGATAAAGAGTCCTATATTACCCGGAGTTGTAGCCGTGGCAGCACCGCTATTTTTTACAGGGTTTAGGGGAAGTTTGAATATAGCATTTTGCCCTGTAGCAAGTGATGGGTTACCATCTAAAAAGGGGCCTGTTATATAAGCAGGTATGCCTTGGGTTGTTATATATACCGATGTATTGGAGTATTGTACTGTTTGTACATTTGCTAAGGTATTGTCATTTATAGGAGTAGGGTTACCCTTCACATAATGCCGTCCTTTAATGCCTGTAGTATTTTGCAGCCACGATATTATTGCCGGATTTGTTTGCGAATAAAGACCATTGAGTGTTGTAAGGAACACGCAAATAGATAAGAACAGTTTCATAAATCACCTTTGTATTACTAAATTCTAAGAACTAAAAGGTTAGACGATAATTATTTTTCAATCCTTCGTTTACGGATAATATTTTTATAAAATTGAGCATAATCTTATACTTCGGAACAATTGGTATATTCTTTTTCACTTTCTTGGAAAGGAAAATTCGGGATTGAACAGAAATTCTCGATCGCTAAGTGTCAATAAGAATGCGATAATGTCCACCTTTTCATCAGAGCTTAGTTGCTTAGGCTGACTTAGGTGTTGTGACAATGTCGGACTTCTGTGTATTCCTTGATTGTAATGTTGCAACACTTGCGATAGTGTTTTGAAACGCCCGTCATGCATATAAGGGTATGAAAACTCGATATTTCTTAAAGTTGGTATTTTGAAAAGAAGTGAATCTTTCGGATTATGTGTTATACCCATGCGTCCGACATCACGTAGTTCGGGATCGGGTAATAAACCGTTATTAGCAAATTGTTGAGTGGTAAAGAGTGGTTCTTGATGACATGAGGCACAGTGTTGTTTGAAAAGAGAATATCCCTTTTGCTCTTGTATTGTGAATTCTGCCTGATGCTTCTGAACTTTGTCATATTTTGAATTTGCACTTACCAATGTAAGCATAAACTGCGATAATGCTTTTAAAGTATATTCTCCGGTAATAATCGAATCACCATACGCTTTGTAGAATAAAGAGATATACCTTGGTGAGTTTTGTAGCTTCTTCACTACCGATTCGATAGATTCACCCATTTCGTCAGGATTGTGAATTGGCGCTAATGCTTGAACATCAAGATGATTAACGGCACCATCCCACATAAAAATCGGTTGCCATGCTAAATTCATAAGTGCAGGAGAGTTTCGGGTACCGATTTTGTCATCAATTCCGTGACTCAAAGCATGATCAACATGCGTAAAAGCATTATACGGTGAATGACAACTGCCACAGGAAATAGTATTGTTGCGGGAAAGTATAGGATCGTAAAATAAGTTTCTACCGAGTTCTATTTTTTCCTTGCTCAAAGGATTTTTATTGAAGTCATAGATTGGTAAACTCCAATTCGGGGGAATGGTAAGATGAAAAGACTTATCTTGAATAAAACCGCAAATGACGATTAAAAAGAAGCCGCAAAAAAAACGAACTATATTCATTGTTTAATACTGAAGGAGAGTAGCAATGAATCGGCAAATGTTTGCGCATTGTTATTCGGTGACATAATATGGTGTAGGGTTGTTATGTCAGATGCTTGTAGAATTTTGTCTATTTCAAAATGTATAATAATCTTATCACTCATGACCATAGGAAGAGTAATAGTTCTGTACATATTGTACGGAAATGAATAACCGCCGATATGATATTGAAATTCTTTTTTCGAAGATTTGATAGAACTTGAGGTGCCCTCAAGTTTAAGATTGATATAACCGCTTTGCCATGTCCAATACATTCCTTTTGTTGGATCTAAGTCACCACCTAATGCACCCGACACATTAACCAAGCTGTCAACTCCTAAGCCGAATCGAATTGTAGTACAATTCCTTTTCGTAGGAATTTCTATGAGAGGTATTTTGTTCGAGTCAAAATCGAATAAATGTACATTTCCTTTATCCGACCAAATGATACGATTATCATCCAATAATTGAATATTACTTATATACCATTTTATGGAAGTAAAGCGTATCGTATCTTTTTTATTAAGAATATAAGAGCTGTCAAATAACTGAATTGCTCTTCCTTGAAATGTAGGAACAAAAACAAGAGAAGTATTTTCCACCGCAAAGGTTTCGTGTGAAGATAGGCATAATGATGCTATAATTAATAGTATTCTCACGGTCTTCGTCTTTTTGGCTTTTGGTGAGAGAATAAACGAGCTATATCTTCCGTTAATTTCTTAAATTCTTCTTTTTGATGTGCTTTTATACAAAGTGATTGGATGTCTTGAAAGTGTTTATAATGAATTATCTCGATAGATTGTTGAATATTTCCTATCTCCCGAATTAAAGAATCACGAAATTCGGGACTGTTGTTAGCCACTAAACCACTGTACAAATATTCCTTCAATTCAATTATACGATCTTGGGTTCGATGAATTTCATTCCTGTGCGCGCGGGCGACAACGGTCTGAGCGCCGAAGGCGGTGGCCTTTCCGGCGCCAAGGGTTTCTCCGTGCCCAAAGACGGTGCCGTGATCGGCGTGCGGCCGGAGCATCTGACGCTCACAAAAGCCGAAGGCG
>JALHLL010000205.1:1483-6209 GCA_022844575.1 bacterium | reverse complement strand
CTTCTAACCATCCTTTCCAACCATTCTCTACCGTAGCAATCGGAATGCGGATGGATGCACCGCGATCAGAAATGCCATAGGAGAATTTATCGATGGATTGTGTTTCATGTTTGCCGGTAAGACGCAAATGATTGTCGGCACCATACACGGCAATATGTTCTTTCACCATGGGTGAGAAGGCTTTGCATATGGTATCATAAACTTCCTTTGTTCCAGCTTCGCGCAACAGTGAGTTGCTGAAGTTAGCATGCATGCCCGATCCATTCCAGTCTGTAGCGCCTAGTGGTTTGCAATGCCAGTTAATAGCAACGCCATACTTTTCAGCCGTGCGTTCCAATAAATAACGCGCCACCCACACCTGATCACCAGCTTCTTTGGCGCCTTTCGCAAATACCTGAAACTCCCATTGACCAGGAGCTACTTCCGCATTAATGCCCTCTACATTTATACCAGCTTCAAGACAATAATCAAGATGCTCTTCAATAATAGAACGACCGAAAGCATTCTTTGCACCTACAGAGCAATAGTAGGGTCCCTGTGGTGCAGGGTATCCATTTTCAGGAAAACCCAGAGGTTTGTTTGTAGCCGGATCCCACAGAAAATATTCCTGTTCAAATCCAAACCAGAAATCACGATCATCATCTTCAATAGTAGCACGACCATTGGTGAGATGAGGTGTACCATCAGGGCTTAATACTTCCGTCATTACCAGGTAGGCATTTTTGCGTGCCGGATCGGGGAAGAGGGCAACCGGAACGAGTATACAATCTGATGATCCACCTGGGGCTTGTTCAGTTGAACTTCCATCGAACGACCACTCGGGGCAACTCTCCAGAGTGCCATCAAAATTTCTTACAATTTTTGTTTTGCTGCGCAGGCTTTGGGTGGGTGTATAACCATCCAGCCAGATGTACTCGAGTTTTGATTTTGACATAGGTAGGGTTAGTTAGTTGATATTTTATTTGGGTTGTCAGTGAGTTTGTCGAAACAAGACCAGGGTCTCGACAAACTCATGTCTGACAAGATCTTTGATTTAGAATTTATAAACTGCCGCCAGGTTGAGTGAGGGCATGATGTCTGTTGTTTCTGTTCCTTTGAAGAACGAAATCTCAGAGGTCTTGTCTACACGCACTTCAGGAATGAATGTAAGCCCACCCACTTTATAATTGCCGGATAGTGTAAACGCAATTACGTTACCATCACCATTGGCATCTGTTCCAAAAATTGCCAGGTGTCCATTCTTTACAGAAAAATATTCACCGCGTAATCCAAGGGCAAAACTTTCTGACAATGTAATTTTTGGATAGACCGCGATGCCAAGAAATGAACTTGGGTCGCCCGTAGAATTAACAATGTCTCCGTTGATGTCTGCTTCTTCTCCCACAGCGGTACTTTGAGATGATGCGTTAAAGCCGAGATAAAATTTTTCGGTGAGATTAAAGCCCAGGGTAACATCCGCCTGAAATAATTTTCCAGCTGATGCATCCAGGTATTGAACGGCATCCGCATCGAGTGTTCCATCCTGATCGCCATACAAGAAGTTGAACCAGATACCTCCTTTATCACTCGTCTTACCCAGCTGGGCGCCTAAGGTATAAGTGTTAACAGGATTAAATTCAACAATATCCGTTGGATTCATGATCGCAAGTTTTGCTACGAAACCGTTTTCACCTGCATAATCCAAACGTGCACCTGTATGATTGAATGGGCCCCATGAAAAAAGATAAGAAGTTGAATAATGAAAATTGACAGCCGGAGAAATTACTTCGTAGCCAAGAAAAGTATTGAACTGTCCGAGGTTCAACGTAAGCTTATCTGAAAACTTGTAATACGCAAATGCCTGGTTGATGATTCCCTGGCCGGTAGCGGTACCAAACACAGCCGATTGACCACGGGGCCCAAACACTACATCAGCTGTAAATCCAACTTTATCACCACCATAAGAAGCAATCAGGTTTACCATTCCAATACCAAAACCTTTCTGATCGGCAAAGGAAGTTGAAGGTGCATACGCATCTCCATAAAAAGCATTCTGGGTTTTGAAAGAAGTACGGAAATAAGTGTCGATAGAACCCGACAAGGAAAATGTAGGTTCATCTTCCTCTTCTTCTACATTTGCCAATTTATCACCTTCCGTGATAATGGGTTCATCCTTAATAACAGGCTTCGGCTTCACCGATGCTACGACAATATTGTCCTGAGCTATCGCCAGGGTTGAGCCCATCATGAGGCAGAACATGAGGCTGCTTGCTAAAAGTTGTGAAGTAATTTTTTTCATAATTTTGTGTGTGTTTTTATAAACAATAAGCTAAAGTGGTCCCGGCCGGGTATCTCACACCCTCCGGGACGCTTTGGTGATTTTAAATCATGCCGCTGCTGCTGTTTCTTTTGGCGATTCGTATGAATGCAGATTTTCGCCATGTTGACTGAAATCAGAACCTATTAATTTCTCTTCGCTGCTAACTGTCATCGGAGAAATCAAATCTGTGATTTTCAAAATCAGGAAGGAACCTGCTATGATAAAGGCTAGCGCCAGCACGAGTGCAATCATGTGTACTTTGAAGAGGTTAAATTCACCGAAGAGCAAACCATTGCCTGTAGTGTTGGCTGCATTAACAGCGGTGTGAGCCAATAAGCCAGTCATCACCATACCTACTGCACCACCCACGCCATGGCAAGGGAATACATCCAGTGTATCTTCCAATGAAGTTTTAGATTTCCAATGAACGACTACGTTACTGATGATTGCTGCAATCGTACCGATGAATAAGCTGGAAGGAATCGTTACAAAACCAGCGGCAGGGGTAATTGCCACCAGGCCTACAACTGCACCGATACAAAAACCAAGGGCCGAAGGTTTCTTGCCACGCACGGCATCAATCAATACCCAACACAATCCTGCTGCTGCGGATGCTGTATTCGTAGTTGCAAAAGCGGAAGCTGCCAACGGACCAGCACCCAATGCACTTCCTGCGTTGAATCCAAACCACCCGAACCACAACAAGCCAGTGCCTAAAAGCACGAATGGAATATTAGCCGGTGAAATGGCTTCTTTGATTTCCTTTTTATTTCTCAAATAGATAGAGGCCGCCAGTGCAGCAAAACCAGCCGACATGTGAACCACGGTACCACCCGCAAAGTCTAGCACACCTAACTTGAATAAGAATCCATCAGGATGCCAGGTCATGTGCGCCAGCGGTGCATAGATAAGGAGTGAGAAGAGCACCAGAAAAATAATGTAAGACTTAAAACGTACGCGTTCAGCAAAAGTGCCGGTGATTAAAGCTGGTGTGATGATGGCAAACTTCAACTGGAAGAGCGCAAATAATACCAGCGGGATGGTTGGAGCCAAGGACCAGGGTTTTCCATCCAACACATTTTGGAACATGAAGAAGGAAGTTGGGTTACCGATGAATCCGCCAATAGAGTCACCGAATGCCAGGCTAAATCCAATCACAATCCACAACACGCTTATCACACCCATGGCAATAAAACTTTGCATCATAGTGGAGATAATATTCTTGGTGTTGATCATACCGCCATAGAAATAGGCGAGGCCGGGGGTCATTAATAGTACAAGGGCTGTGGCCGCCAGCATCCATGCTACATCACCGGAGTTAATACCTTCGGTGTTGATCGTGGTAGGCACGGCCGGCATAAATAAAGCCAGCACGCTGAAGCCCACCAGTAGAGCGAGGTAGATAATCGATCTTTTCATAGGGTTTAGTTTTGGTTTACCCTACAATGTTGATCTAATAGGTTTAAATTTTAACCATGTTTTGAATATTTTTAATAGTATTCGTTTACGATAGGGTATTTTATGACCCTATTTTCAATAAAATAGTATGTTATTTATAAATAATGGTAAAATATTAACCTATGGATAACAAACTGATCACATTCCGTTTCTCAACCATGATTTCAACGTCATTTAGGCAGATACAATCGTTTGCGCCTATTATAAAAATTCTATTGTATTGCGGCTATAGTATTTTTGTGACCGAACAACAGAATGATGATGAAGTATTGGGTAGCGGCTATTTGTATACTGATTTCGGCAGCTCATGGCCAGGCTCAGAAATACGATTTGTTTGAAATCGAAAACAACGAACTGATTTGGCGAAACACGTATCAATATGATGGACCACTGGATAGCCTGCGAAGTGAAGTTGTTTCCATGCTTAAGTCAAAAGTCTTTACGAGAAATGTAACCCGAAATGAGATTGGTAATGGGGGAATTGGTTACACAGGTGAAATCCAACATTATCATGTGGATTGCAAAAGTTACGGTCGTAAGTATAACAACACACCTCTCATCTATTGGAGTGGTGAATGGAAAGGAAAGTTTGTGATTGAAGTGCGTGAAAATAGATATCAGGTAACTATATATGGATTGTACTTTGAAAATCCTGTATCTAAAAATACGCCACCTCATCAAAGCAAAACTGCGCGCAAAGGATATTATATAAAGGAGGTTTGGCAAAAGGGGCATCCCACGTTTAAGCCAAATGTTTTGGAAGATATGGTACTTATGAGTGTGAGTTTGCGAGACGCCTTTGATATTACTAAATACACATCCCCAGTTCGTGCCTGGGATTAACTTCTTAGCTTATCCAGTATCCGATTCAGTTCTTTAGCCTCTGTTTTCGTTATCTTCTCCAGGGTTCGGGACCAATCAGGCGTATCAGCATCAATCTTTTTTAAAATCTGAAGACCTTTATCCGTA
>JALHLL010000205.1:0-1473 GCA_022844575.1 bacterium | reverse complement strand
GTCTGCGATTGTTTTCGCAAATCTCACGACTCACCAATCCCTTTTGTCGCAATTTTTCTACCAGCCGGGTACAATTACTGTTCTTATCGATCATGCGAGCCGTAATATCGGCCAACATCATGGGTTGCGGATTGGAGCCCCGCAGAATTCGCATCACATTAAATTGCTCTGGTGTGATGCCAAACTTCTTAAGATATGATACATTGATGTTGTGTAGCCAACTACCCGTATACAATATGTTAATGGAGGCTTTCTGATGCTCACTATTAAACTTCTCTTGCCTGATTTCCTTTTCGAGTGACATAATTAATTACAAACTCAACAGTTGTAGATACAACATTACGAACAAAATAATTCTTTCACCGGAATTAACAGGGGATTTTATCAACAGCTGAGTAATATTGTAAAATCATAAGGCCTGTAACACAATAAGATTGCATGATTAAACTGTCCAGTCAATTACTCAAGCAAGTTTTCTTTTATGCCAAAAATAAACTGTCTGCGCACCAGTTTTTCATCTTGTCAAGTATCATGGTGGGTATCTTATCCGCGTTAGCTGCTATTGTTGTTAAATTTTGTGTGCACTCAATCGGATCCTGGGTTGCCTTTTATTCCAGCAGTTATGAACAATTCTTTCTTTTCACCTTATTTCCTATCGTTGGCATAACGCTTACTGTAATTTATGTACAGTTTGCGCTCAAGGGAAAATTCAAAAAAGGTAGTGCCGAGATTGGTTATGCGATTGCGCGCGAATCAAGCAAGCTGCCCGGCCATCAGATGTATTCGCATTTGGTGACCAGCGCACTGACTGTTGGATTTGGTGGATCGGTTGGATTGGAGTCCCCCATGGTGAGCACAGGTTCAGCGATTGGCTCTAACTACGGTAATTATTTTCATCTCTCTTATAAAGACCGCACCGTGTTGTTAGCCTGTGGAGCTGCCGCGGGAATTGCAGCTGTTTTCAACTCACCGGTAGCAGGTGTTTTATTCGCTATTGAAGTGTTGTTAACCGATGTAACCGTTGCCGCCTTTATACCCATTATCATTGCAGCTGCCAGCGGAGCACTACTCTCCAAAATAATTTTGTCGGAAGGAATCATTCTTTCCTTTTCATTACAACAACCTTTCGATTACCACAATGTGCCGTATTATATTGTGCTGGGACTGCTGGCAGGACTTGTTTCGCTTTATTATGCGCGCATGCTCGGGCGCGTAGAAATTATCTTTAGTTCTATTAACAGCCCCGTTAAAAAAATTATCGGAGGTGGATTACTCCTATCTGTGCTACTGATTATTTTCCCACCTTTATTTGGTGAGGGTTATGATAGCATCAAAATGCTGGCGAATTTAAAAACTACCGAACTCACTCAGAGCAGTATACTAAGTCAATACCTGCAAAATGAATACGCCCTTCTTATTTTTCTTGGAGTCCTTGTCTTTATTAAAGTTATAGCTGTTGGTATTACCGTGGGG
>JALHLL010000204.1 GCA_022844575.1 bacterium | reverse complement strand
ATAGAAACATATATTCAAGTTTTTCTATTTGATAAGCAAAAATTTGAAGATGAAATTGATGTTGTTAGAGCAACTCATACATCAGCATTTGTTTTAGATAATATTCTTTCTTATGACCGCTTGGCACTAAAAAATAGGTACAGAATCTACTCTGATCTAATGAAAGTACTTTCTTTCCTTAGCTACATTCAATAATATTCATTTATTTACCTTCCCCAATGTCCAAAAACAAAACACAACCGACACAAATATCCGTTGAGGAATTTTTGCAGGGCATTAGCCCCGAAAGCAAACAGAATGATTGCCGAACAATTTGTTCTATTATGGAGCAAATAACAGGAGAGCCGCCTATTATGTGGGGTCAAATGGTTGGTTTCGGCACATACCATTATAAATATGAATCCGGTAGGGAAGGCGATTGGTTTACCGTCGGCTTTGCCGCGCGTAAAAGTAACATTACCTTATATATTATGGCGGGTTTCGAGCGATATGCCGAACTAATGGCTCAACTTGGCAAATATAAAACGGGTAATTCCTGTTTACATATCAATTCATTACATGATATAAATACCGATACTTTAAAAACCCTTATTAAGGAATCGGTTATCTTTGTTCGGAATACATATCCGGCAGTTTAATAATATTCCCTGCAAAACATAAAAAAAGCCGAATCAACAATTCGGCTTTTCTTTTTTACATGTCTTCATCAGGGAAACTACCTTCATCAAATTGCTGGAGGTCATCGAGTGCCTCTTTTACCGTATCATAATATTCAAATAATCCTGCTATTTGCGAAAGCGATAATAGTCGCATCACTTGTTCGCCTACACCAATTAATATAACCGGCGCGCCATATTCTTTTAATTGACGATTTGCCAATAAAAATGCACCCAAGCCCGCACTATCGCAATATTCCACCGCCGTCAAATCTACAATAAATGCACCTACATTCGGCTGGCATAATATTAAAAACTCGGCTTTTATATCGGAAGCATTCGAGCCGTCAAGCCGACTTTCTTTTAATGTGAATATCACTATATCGTCATCTTGCTCTACGGAAAATTTCATACTTAACTCCTCTTATTTCTTTGTAGCAAATAATGTCTGTTATACTTAGTTAATTATCGTACCGAATCTTCCCCAACGGATATTCATCATTTTATCAATAAGTGATAATTCTTTATCATTCTCATCTTTATTTTTCCATGACCAATAGACAATCATTGGCGTACCGATTACATCTTCTTCGGGAATAAATCCCCAATAACGGCTATCTGCACTATTATATCTATTATCGCCCATGCCGAATACATAATCTCTTTGTACGGTATATGAAGAAGAAGGATTTCCATCAATTAAAATACTCTCGCCGCTCATTGATATATTATGCCCCTCACGCCGAATAAACATTTCCCATTCGCGTATATTTTCGGCTGTCAATGTAATAATATCGCCTTCTTTCGGAATTCTCAGAGGCCCATAATTACTTTTTGTGTATTCTCTTCCGGGTGGAAATGTACCATACCTATCAGAGGGGTCAATTGGACGGTTAAGATCAAATTGAGCATGCTCCGGTAATTCAAAATACTTACCGTTTACAAATATCGAATCGTTCTTTATCTGCAAATTATCACCGGCAACCGCTACACATCGTTTCAGATAATAATCAAAATGTTCTGATTTTTCCTAATCTCTATTTGCGGGGAAAATAAATACAATCACATCGCCTTGCTCAGGTTCGCGCCAGCCCGGTACGGAAAAATATGGTAATGGCTCATTAAGGAAAGGTAATACTTGCGGTGTGGAAGGACGAAACTTAAAACGATTGACAAATACAAAATCGCCAGCCATTACCGTATTTTCCATCGAACCTGTCGGTACGACAAATGAGGCGACGAGAACACCGTTTACAATCATTACCACAACAATTGCATTCAAGAGTGTTTTTACCCATGATACTATATGTTCTCCAACTGTTTCAGGTTGTTTCTGTTCTTTTTTCTTAAAGAAACCTTTTATTTTCTCAAAAGATGCCATAATTGCTCCGTTTATCAATCAATACTTAATACGGCAAGAAATGCCTCTTGGGGTATTTCCACCCTGCCTACTTGCTTCATACGTTTTTTACCTTCTTTTTGTTTCTCCAAAAGTTTTCTTTTACGAGAAATATCACCACCATAACATTTAGCAAGTACATTTTTTCTCATAGCGGAAATGGTGTCTCGCGCTACAATTTTTTGCCCAATCGCTGCCTGAATTGCTACTTCAAACATTTGTCTCGGTATCAATTCTTTCAGTTTTGCACATAATTTTTTGCCCCAATCATGCGCCTTTTGCCTATGCACAATACTCGAAAGCGCATCTACAGGGTCGCCATTCAGCAATATATCCAATTTTACCAGTTCGCTTGTACGGTATTCGCCCAATTCATAATCAAGCGAAGCATACCCGCGTGAAAGTGACTTCAATTTATCATAAAAATCGAATACGACTTCCGCAAGCGGCAATTCAAAAGTAAGGTCTAATCGTGTAGGAGTCAAATATGTTTGCCCTAATAATGTTCCACGCCTATCCATACATAGTTTTATCACTGTTCCCACATATTCCGCAGGCGTAATTATTTGTGCCTTAATATAGGGTTCGCGTGTTTCTTCAATTTTGGTGGGCAATGGCATTTGTGCCGGATTTTCCACCCAAATTTCTTCACCGTTTGTCAGTAATAAATTATAGCGTACATTGGGCACGGTGGTTACAATCACCTGATTGAACTCACGTTCCAAACGTTCCTGCACAATCTCCATATGCAGCAATCCTAAAAAGCCGCAACGGAAACCGAAGCCCAATGCCGTAGATGATTCGGGTTCATAAGTGATTGCCGAATCGTTAATGGCAAGTTTGCCTAATGCTTCGCGCAATTCTTCAAAACCATCATTATCGGCAGGATAGATACCGCTAAATACCATCGGTTTCACTTCCTTAAAGCCCGCAACGGCTTCAAGGCAACGGTTATTGGCAAGCGTTACCGTATCGCCTACTTTCGTATCCTGTACTTTACGGATTGCTGCCGTCAAATATCCCACATTACCTGCGGCAAGTTCGCCCGTTCTTTCGCGCTTCATGTACAAAACGCCTACTTCTTCAACATCATATATCTGATTAGTTGCCATAAGCAGGATTTTATCCTTTTCGCGCAATGTTCCTTCAAATACACGCATATACACAATCACACCTCTATACGAATCGAAAATGGAATCATAGATAAGTGCTTTTAACGGTGCATTAGGGTCGCCTTTCGGCGGTGGTATTCGTGCAACAATCGCTTCTAAAATATCCTCTATACCAATGCCTTGTTTTGCGGAAGCAAGTAACATTTCTTCTTCCAGACATCCCAATAAGTCTGATACTTCGTTTTTTACGCCTTCAATCGTTGTTACGGCACTTGGCAAATCTATTTTATTGATAACGGGTATTATCTCCAAACCGCCATCTACCGCCAAAAAAAGGTTACTTATTGTTTGTGCCTCTACTCCTTGCGTTGCATCCACTACCAATAATGCACCCTCGCATGCAGCAAGCGAACGCGATACTTCATAAGAAAAATCAACGTGTCCGGGTGTATCAATCAGGTTCAGAATATATGTTTCGCCATTTTTGGCGCGATACTCCATCTGTATTGCATGAAGTTTGATGGTAATGCCTCTTTCTTGCTCCAAAGGATTATCATCCAGTATCTGATTCATTACCATTTCGCGTTTGGTAACGCGCCCCGTTACCTCAAGCAAACGGTCGGCAAGTGTGGATTTGCCATGGTCTATATGTGCAATAATACAGAAGTTACGAATGTTTTTCATGCAAGAATATAATGATGAACATATTATGTCAGGATACAAAATTACGGGTTGTAGGCAGAGTGGGGACGATATGATGATGAAAATATCATCCGCGCCTACACATCCTTAGTATCTAATTTTCGCCATACTTACTATTATTCTGTAGGTTTTTCAGTGCCGATAAGTCATGTGCAAGGTCAACAATATTACGTACCGTACCTTGTGTCATACCTAAATAAACGGTTTCAAAACGGTTACGCTCAAGTTCCGGCAACAATTCGCTTACAGTGCCGATATGCCCGCGCAGTACATGTACATTTGTCATAAACTCATGCTCAAGCCGCTTATAGCCCTCATCATTGGCGGACATTTTTCTTAATATTCCATAACATGAGTACACATTTTTACCGACAAGCACCATATTGTTCATATCATCAATAAGAGCATTTGTTGCGGCTATTTCCAAAATTACTCCCATATCATTCCTTTTTCGCAATTCGCCCTGCTGAGTGGTCAGAAATTCGAGAGCGGCTTCCGTATCGGATGAAAGTTTCATAGTCGGGGGAAAAATCAGTACTGAATTGTGGCTAAAACGGAACGGAATATTTTTAACAACATTTCTTCCGAAGGCAAAGGATTGTCGTTCACATTAAGGGGTACAAGCGATACTTCATAATAATTGTTAAACGATGAAATAAACACCGCACAACGATTGCGCGCTCCGGCACTTGTATTTGTAAAATCGAAAGTACCGAACTCACGACTGCCTATGGTAATAATGCCGTATTTGCCATTTTGTTTTGCCGCACCTGCCGTTTTTTGCTGGTGATATGCCATACCTATACGCGATAGGGCATAAACACCCTGCTTTGCCGTAAGCGAATCGTTTTGCGGCAATTTTTTCAATCGGCGGAATACTAATGATAGGTTCATATCCTTATTAACCGCTACGGCAAAAACATCGGTGGACATCATTCCGCCCGTATCTATAAAATCCCATCCCATCGGCAAAAAAGCAATCATATCGCCATCGCGTGAGTGCACCATTTCTTCCGATATGGGGATTTCGGGCTGCGGGCTTACCGAAACTGCTATCGGTGGCGGTTCTTCTTCATCAATACGAACAAATAAACATCCCGAAAGTAGAAAACAACATAATAACACGCTTACAAGAATATCATATATTCTTTTGTGTGAACAGATTATGTTGTGTGGTGCTTTATTCATCCGTTTTGTTTGATTTTCAGATACAGTTATTACATAAAAACGCCGTCCGAAGAAAATGATGATTTCCGTCGGACGGCAAACCTTTATAGCGAATGCAAAAATACTATGTGTTATTTCACAACATTACAAACGCTCCGGCATAGGGGGTAAAGGCATGGAACCCGGTACGCCCATAAGCGGAAAATCTTTACGTAAAGGATACAATGGCTCATTTGTTTCCGGATCGGCAAAATCCTCCGGCATATAAAAACGCCTAAGGTCAGGATGTCCGTCAAAGTGAATACCGTACATATCATATGTTTCACGTTCAAACCAATTAGCACCTTCCCATAAACTGCATACGCTCGATATATGCGGATTACGTTCCTGCACGGCAACTTTTATGCGCAATCTGCCGCCAAGCGGCAATGACTGAAGGAAATACACGACTTCGTAACGGTCTTTTTTCCGATACCAATCTATTGCCGTAATATCTATAAGAAAATTGAATTGTGTGGAAGGATTCTCTTTAAGCTCCTCCAACACTTCCACAATTTGTTCCGGCGATACAAGTATGCTTAACTGTCCGTGATGTTCAATGGTTTGCACTTCACCGCATATCGGTTTCAGTACACTCAAAATAGTATCTTTATCAACAGCCATAGAATGGAAAAAAATATGTAAGAAAAACTATCGCTTATACTACAAAAATCAAAGACTCTTATTTGGAGTTGTTCGGTGTTCCCGGTGGTTTAGTACCGAAAACAATATCCCACAACGGGCTTGAAACTCCGTAACCGTGATGAGGATTGTTAAAATGATGCCGCATATGATATACCTTCAGAAAACGCCCGATTCTGCTTTTCATAGCAAAGTGATGCGTTGCATAATGTATCATATCATAAGCAAGATACCCCGAAGCAAATCCTGCAAATAACCCGAAATGCACTGTCGGTACAAAAACAAGGAATATGCTGTAAAACAATATGCCTAAAGGAATACTAATCCCCAGGGGCATAACCAACCGTGACGGGTCGCGAGGATAATCGTGATGCACCCCGTGCATCAGAAAATGCAAACGCTTACCCCAATCCGACTTCGGTTCATAATGGAAAATCCATCTGTGCAAAGTATATTCCGTTATCGTCCAAAGAAGCATACCCGTTAAAAAGTGCAAAAAAAATCTCCATACCGGAAAATTTTCAAGAGCAAAATAAGACATCAACAAAATCACCGGTACCCAAAAAATAACCGGGGTAGAAGGATGAATGTGTGAAAACCATTCAAG
>JALHLL010000203.1 GCA_022844575.1 bacterium | reverse complement strand
GAAAATTAGGATTTATTTTTGAGGCAAGATTATGCGAACCAATTATTGCAGAGCAAGGGTTAGTGCCAGAACTTTTCGCCCATCCTCAGCCGATACAGTAAGTTGCCTGTTGCCTTCAAGTGAAAAATGGAACCGGGCAGTACTGTATACATCGCCATCCCGGGGTACCGTATCAGGATAATTAATAACATATAAAGCGTGTTCAAAAGGGAGCGAAATGATCTGTATTTCGGAAACGGTCTCTACTGCTACAGGTTCGTAAAAATGTACACAGGCATCAAAACAGATGATACCGTTTTCTTTTTTCAATTGGTTATGGCTAATAAAGCTTAGCAGTTGTTCCCTGGAGGATGTTGACATAGGCTGTAAAATTAATTCGGCCCTGCTGCCAGGCTGTTACATAATTTCTTGATTTTATTATAAAATTTTTTACTGTTGTTTATTTTAATCAGCTTGTTTGCGCTGCATTTTCTATTTTCACAGTATGCTGCTTAAAAATTTTTCTTCTTTTGTAAAGTTAAAGCCCGTGGTGGCGGTGGGCTTTCTGTTTGCGTGCAGCAGTTTACTTTTTGGCACCTGGGTAGCAGCTATTCCGGGTATAAAACAGCGCCTTGGTTTTACAGACGGAAGTTTGGGGCTTTCCTTATTATTATCGCCTTTAGGTGCCATCACGGGTGTATTTCTTTCAACAAAAGTGTTTGGAAAAATTCCAGTGGGCAGGTGGATGCTGACAGGCTATATCCTGCAAAGTATTATTATGGTTGCTCTTATTAATTCAGTTAACCGGCCAATGTGCTGGATAAGTTTGTATGGCCTTGGGCTGGTTAGTTTTTTAAATGGGGTATCCTCCAATGCCACGGTAAATATGATGGAACAAAAGTATGACCGGCTGCTGATGAGCACCTGTCATGCACTATACAGCCTTGGTGGTTTTGTAAGTGCAGGTTTTGCTGCTTTAATGTTTGCTATAGCCGTTCCATCCGGCTGGCAAATTGTAATTATGGCGGCTGTTATTGTTGTGGTTAATATCTGCAACCGCCATCACCTGCTGGCCAATAAAGAAATTATTCATTCCGGTTCTGGCCTAAAGTTGCCTTCCCTGAGCATTCTCAGTATTTCATTCATTTGCATGGTATTGTTTATGGCTGAGGGTTGTGTGGCTGACTGGAGTGCTATTTATTTTAAAGAAGTGATGGATGCGCCAAAAGCGCTGATCAGTTTAGGGTATGCCGGCTTTTCCATTGCCATGACGGTTGGCCGGCTAAACGGTGACAGTATTGTGGCTGCCCTGGGTAATAAAAAAACGGTGATTGCTGGCGCACTCACTGCGGCTGCAGGTTTTTTAATGGTAGTGGCAACAGAATATATCGGGGTTGCTATCACCGGCTATGTTATTATTGGTTTTGGTTGTTCCGGCATAGTGCCTATACTATTCAGGGCATCAGCAAATATACCTGGTGTAAGCAAGGTGGAAGGTTTTGCGATGGTGACAACCGGTGGCCTGATTGGTTTTTTAGCAGGCCCGTCTGTTATTGGTATTATTTCCGAAAAAGCCAGCTTATCAAAAGGGCTTTCTTTGTTGATCATAATGATGATAATGGCAGCAATCGTAGCGTGGAGAAACAAATTTTTAGCAGGTAAAAAGAATACCGGAGGAAGTGAAAACTATGATGAACAGCTATATTAATTTTCTGCTGAATTTACAAGCCCATCATTTGCTTCCTGGTTGTATCAGCTCAAAAAACCTGTAAATTAAAAATTGCAAAGTAGCTCATAGCGGGCTTATACTGTTGTTTTACGCAAAGCCACCTTACACGCAGCAAAATACGCTTGTGCTGGTGCCAATTCACCGGGGGCAATGACCTAATTTACTGCTCATGTATCATTTACACAAAAATCCCCTACTTTCACAGTCCGTTACAAAAAAACAGCATTTCAATTGTGAATAAAATATTGGGTCACGGCCTGGTAATTATTAAAACATGAAGGCAATCATTCCAGTAGCGGGTGCAGGCACTAAGCTTCGCCCCCATACCTATACACAGCCAAAGGCATTGATCCCGCTGGCAGGAAAAACCATCCTCAGCATCATTGTAGACCAGTTGCATGATGCAGGAGTTACCGATTTTATATTTATCGTTGGCTACCTGGGCGATAAAATACAGGACTATGTAAAAGCCAAATACCCACACCACAACAATTATTTTGTTTACCAGAACGAGCGGAATGGTACAGGGTATGCCATTGACCTTACAAAGCAGATCGTTAACAGGGATGAAGAACTGATCATCGTATTGGGAGATACCATTGCAGAATACAATGTGAGGGAGGTACTGGAAGCACCGTATTCTATGCTCGGTTTAAAAAAAGTAGATGACCCCCGGAATTTTGGTGTGGCAGAAGTAGGCGACGAAAATAATATTACCAGGGTGGTGGAAAAGCCGGCTATCCCCAAAAGTAACCTTGCATTAGTGGGTATCTACAAAATAAAAGAGACCAGCATACTTTTTTCCTGCATCAAAAAAATTATAGAACAGGGCGAAAAAACAAATGAAGAGTTTACACTCACCGATGCCCTGGAATGCATGATACAGCAGGGAGCCAAGTTTCACTACTTTAAAGTGCAAAACTGGTTTGACTGCGGCAAAAAAGAAACCCTGCTGGAGTCTAACGCCACCATGTTAAAAAAATTCGGCGGCACTATTTTCGGCCAGGAAAAATTTGAAAACACCATTATTATTCCGCCTGTGAGTATTGGCGAAGGCTGCGATATAAAAAACTCTGTAATTGGCCCCAATGTCTCCATTGGTGAACATACCGTGCTCAATTACACTATCATAAAAGAATCCATTGTTGGGTCATTCTCTAAATTATACGATGTTGTGCTGGATGAATCGCTTATTGGCAGCGATACCGGTATTAAAGGTGAAACAAGATCACTGAATATCGGGGATGATACGGATATAGACTTAGGATAAAATAGTTTCGGGTTACGGGTAAGGAGTTGTTGAGGTTTAAAAATCAACCCGTAACTTTTCCAACCCGTAACCCGCAACCATTACCAATCATGCACAATAAAGTCACTTCTCTTTTCAGCATTCAATACCCCATCATCCAGGCCGGTATGATATGGGCCAGCGGATGGCGGTTAGCCAGCGCCGTTAGTAATGCCGGAGGCCTGGGTATTATCGGTGCCGGCAGTATGTACCCTGACGTATTAAGAGAGCATATTCAAAAATGCAAAGCTGCAACGGGTAAACCTTTTGCTGTAAACCTGCCGCTTTTATATCCTGACATTGACAAACACATTCAAACCATTATAGAAGAAAAAGTACCCATCGTATTTACTTCAGCAGGCAACCCGAAAACCTGGACCGGTAAACTGAAAGAGCAGGGCATTATAGTAGTGCATGTGGTTAGCAGCAGCAAATTTGCCGTTAAAGCACAGGAAGCAGGTTGCAATGCCGTGGTTGCAGAAGGTTTTGAAGCTGGTGGGCATAATGGAAGAGAAGAAACAACAACGATGGTTTTAATTCCTGCGGTTTGCAATGCAGTAAGCATACCTGTTATAGCAGCAGGTGGTATTGCTACCGGCAGGCAAATGCTGGCAGCCATGGTGCTGGGAGCAGCAGGTGTGCAGGTGGGAAGCCGCTTTGTAGCTACACCGGAAGCCTCTTCCCACATTAATTTTAAAGAAGCTGTAGTAAAGGCAAAGGAAGGTGATACACAGCTGTCATTAAAAAAATTAACCCCCGTCCGTTTAATCAAGAATACATTTTTTGAACAGGTGCAACTGGCAGAAGATAAATGTGCCAGTACTGAGGAACTGCAGCAATTGCTTGGCCGGGGCCGTGCAAAAAAAGGCATGTTTGAAGGTGATTTAGAGGAGGGTGAACTTGAGATAGGGCAGGTGAGTGCGATCATCAATGAAATAAAACCTGCAAGGGAGGTGGTAAATGAGATATGGGGTGAATACTTATCCATACTAAATGGCCTGAAATAATATAGTTGAAAATCAATCCTTTGAATTCATACTTGGTTCGATTTGATTCAGAATAGACCAGTTTTGATATAATAAATCCACACCCTGACCAAGCTTTCTTCCAAAAAACGGAAACTCTCCAAAATAAAATCTCCAATTCTTCGTTTTAGAGCATAACACGGGTTGTGTTTACCCGAAACTGTACTAACTGGCCGTCCGGTTACTGACATTTTCGGCCTGATCCTCACCTTCTAATGAAAACTGCTAAGGCTTTATAAACTAAATTACCAATACCAAGGAAGAATGAAGACCGTCCAAAAGATCCTGTTGAATTACTATAAACTGCTGCTTTGCCTGTTTACTGTATTGTCAAATACAGTTACCGCACAGCCACCTACGCAGGGTATGAGTCCATTAGCTCCGGGAAATTTGAATCCGACGATGATGACAAAGAGCGGTTTCGAAACTTTTTTTAAAGACAATAATCAAAAGCAAAATTCACCCGGCGGCGACCGCACCAAAGACAATCCTGAAATCAGAAGGCGCCTTGAAAATAAAAGACTGGAGAAAGACAGTACGCAGGGTGATAACCTGAAGCGGGCCTATTACAGGGCAGATGATACCTATGGTGCCAATATTTTTCAGAACAGCGCCATGAATGACATTTCTGAATTATCCATCCCACCTCCTGATTACCCGATAGGTGTGGGAGATCATATCATTGTGTCATTATGGGGCGGTGGTGAATACCAGGAAGATTATATAGTGGCAAGAGACGGTGCTATTTTCCCTTCCGGCCTGGGGAAAATTACCGTGCAGGGACTAACTTTTGAGAATGCCCAGCACATCATCACTGCAAGATTCAATACAGCAGTGCCACCCGGCACCAATATACAGGTAACGCTGGGACAGCCACGTACCATCAATATCAATGTAGTAGGCGAAGTGATGAACCCCGGCCCTAAATTATTATCGGCTTTTTCAAACGCTTATAATGCTATCGGGCTGGCCGGCGGCGTTACTGAATACGGCAACCTTCGTGAAATACTGGTAAAACGCAATGGTAAAGTGGTGGAAGTGCTGGACGTATATAAATATCTGCACAGTGGTGATGTGGGCAGGAGGGTGTACCTGCAAAACAATGATTTTATCGTGGTGAGCTTTGCTCAGAAGAAAGTACTGGCCACCGGGCAATTCAAAAGGCCCATGTATTACCAGCTTAAAACAAGCGAGGGAATGAAGGCGTTGATGCAATATTCCGGTGGGTTTACCTCTGATGCCTACTCCTCTGCCATAAAAGTGGTGCGGTCTGAAAATGAACGGCAGGTGATACATGATGTAAACGCCACTGCCATCGTAAAACTGAAAGAACTTGATTTTGAACTGATGGATGGGGATATAGTAAAAGCAGATATTGTAAAATCCGGCATTGTTAATAAAATTGAATTAAATGGTGCGGTGGCCTATCCGGGGATTTATG
The DNA here is from genome assembly GCA_022844575.1 of bacterium. Taxonomy (GTDB): domain Bacteria; phylum Bacteroidota; class Ignavibacteria; order Kapaibacteriales; family UBA961; genus UBA2353. Next base: position 864 of record JALHLL010000203.1, on the reverse strand, counting down.
AAATGAGGAATGGCGACCGGTTATTTGATATCATCAACCGTGCAGGCGGTATTACGAACAGTACTTATTTGCCAAGGGCCTATATTTTTCGGGGTGCTGGTGATTCGACTAACATAAAGTCTGATAAGCTCGAAGTGAACCTTACTGACTACAGCGAGCAAAATATTCATAGTGTAAATAATGTGCCACTGCAGCCAAATGACATGATACAACTGTTCAGCACCAGCGAATTTGGCGAACAGCAATTTGTATTTATTGATGGTGAAGTACGTAAAGAAGGAAAAGTAAAAAAGTATGGCGGCATGACATTGCAGGACCTTATCTACTTGTCTGGTGGCCTAAAACCTTCAGCAGAATTTGGCCGCCTCGAAATTGCCAGTATCGTTGATATGGATAGTGCAAAACAGGGATTAAAACCCACCCGTACTGTTGTAAGGTCTTATAATATCAACTCAACTTTAGAACTGGATTCGGTTGCAGGAAAAATTGTACTGCGCCCTTATGATCAGATACATGTAAGGAAGAATCCCAGTTTCTCCCTACAGGAAAATATTCAGATCGTAGGTCTGGTAAAATACCAGGGTGCTTATCCAAGACTGGATAAGTATGAAAGGCTTTCCTCCTATGTAGAAAGGGCAGGGGGCATACTGGACAATGCCAACCTCAATGGTGCCATGCTGTACAGGCGAAAAGGCGACTTTTTGAGAGAAAGGTTTTTGGTGAAGGCCAAAAAAGATTCTGCCGGGCGACTCATTGGCGCAGATGAAACTGCATTACTGAATAACCTGGAACAGCCTGTAAGCATCGACCTGGAAAGGGCCATGAAGGAAAAAGGCTCACAGTACGATATTATACTGCAGGATA
>JALHLL010000202.1 GCA_022844575.1 bacterium | reverse complement strand
AATAAATAACGTTTATACGGAATGGAATAATAAAAGCGACGAGGAGTTGATGCACCTATTGCAACAAGGCGAGCGCGATGTAATGATTCTATTGATGCGACGCTATAAAGAACGCATCATTACTTTTATTTTTCGATACGTAGGTGTTTACGAAACTGCCGTTGATGTTGCACAGGAGGTATTTGTTCGAGTATTCCGTTTTTGTAATACGTTTACGGGTAATGATAAGTTCAGTAATTGGATTTTTACAATAGCGGCAAATTTGGCAAGGTCGGAATTTTCAAAAGCGTTAACAAGACCTAAGTTGACATTGGATGCGAATTATGAAGACGGGGATGAGGAAAGAACACAGATTATTGATGAAAGTTATATGCCGGATTCACGTGTGGATTCGACCATAGCGGCACAGATTATACAGAAAGCACTGATGAGCTTACCACCGAATCATAGAATGATGGTAATAATGAGAGATGTTCAGGAATTAAGTTATGATGAAATTGCGATGATTGAGGGAATTGAAGTAGGTACGGTAAAATCGAGAATAAACAGAGGTCGCTTACAACTGCAAGTACTTTTAAGAAGTTTATATGATGAATTAGTAGAGTAATGCTAATTTTTCTTAACAATGATTTAAAATATAATAATAGATAGAATAATGAATAATCTTAACGAATCCGAAAATAAAGGCGCAAAGGAATTAAAGGCGCAAAAGGTGCCTATTCCCAATGACTTTGAAAAAGGGGTAGTTGTAAGAACTTTTTTATCTCAATTACCTGTTGTATCTGCACCGCCATCGTTTGAAGATAATGTAATGATGCAAATCGGTGCATTATCAGAGGGTAAACAGACACAAACTCAAGGAAAATGGGGCTATGCACTTGCAAGCGGTGCGGCTTTGACTTGTATCGTTGCAGCGGGTATTTGGTACTTTGGTAATAATAATTCAACAGATACGAACTCTACTCCGAAACCTATACTTATACAAGAAGCTCCGGTAAATCAAACACCGAACAATACTTCGGTTGAACATAAAACAATGAACAATAGTATTGAGAAAAAAAATATAAAAGAACAAAGAAAAAATAGTCAAACATTTCAGAGGAAAAATGATAGTGCCTCGCCGGTGCCCGGCTTCAAAACACAATCCACAGGGGAGCATGAGGAAGATTAAATTCACCTTTTAACACCACCCACGCAATCATCCTCGTTAAGATATCGTAACGGGGATTTTTTTTTACTTATATCTACGAAATAGAGAAAAAAGAAAGACTCATCATTATAATAGTCAGGTCATCCGTAAGTGACTTATTCATTTTGTATTAAAATAATACACCCCTCAAATCATGAAAGCGATCAAAGGGGTGGATTCTGTAATGAATAATTTGTTCTTTTACTGAATATCACTCAACAGATACTCATAATCGGGTATTATATCCCCGCGCATTATTTTCCGTAGTTTACCTTGTGCCAACGTTTTACGAACAGCCGATAATCTGTCGAAGAAATAAATTCCGTTCAAATGATCTATTTCATGCTGGAGGACACGCGCAAGTAATCCTTCCGCATCAATTATCTGCTCATTCATGTCTTTATCTAAATATTTAACTCTCACTGCATCCGGTCTGAACACTTTATCCCGTAATTTGGGTACGCTCAAACATCCTTCTTCATAATCAATAATATCGTCCGAATACTTTTCGATAATAGGATTGATGAATACGGTCGGGGGAAATACTACTTCATCTTCTTCCGTATCGGAAACATCCACTACAATGATTGAACGATTATCACCCACCTGATTTGCGGCTAATCCGATTCCACTCGCATTATTCATTGTCTCGAACATATCGGCAATAAATTGCTTAATCTCATCTGTCATCGTATCTATTTGATTGGTTTTTTGCCTTAATAAGGAATGGTTATATAAATAAACAGGTCTCACTGACATTGCATTTAATATTTAGGTTGAAAAATAGCGTTAATATATAATCAAGTTTTGATTTAATTGTTATGTACTTCTACTATATTGATAATTTGTTTTATATCCGTTAAATCGTAGTCGGCATTCACATCACCTGCGCCGAAGGCATCCCCGTATCGCGCAAATGCAGTTATCATGCCTACATTTTTTGCACCGACCATATCGCGTTCCGCCCAATCACCAATCATAATTGCTTCGTGAGGGTCAACTTGTAATTTTTCTAATGCCAAAAGAAACGGTTTCGGACTTGGTTTCCTTTCACCTGTATCATCGAATGTTACAACGACATCAAAAATATGATGGAAGTTAATATAACAAAGCCGCAGCCATGCCTCACGTGCCGGAGCATCGGAAAGCACTGCAAGTTTAACACCTTTCTTCACCAAGTGCATAAGGGTGGCAGTAACGTGAGGGAATGGCTTCAAAGCCGCTTCTCTTGCTCTTCTGTATGCAATTATTCCTGCCGAAAGCATTCGGTGGTCAACATATCCTAAGGATTCCTTTAACAGTTTATCGAATACCTGTTGATACTCCCAACCAAGTTCTTCGTAAATCTTGTCAATGCGTGATTTTATTTGTATATGACTAAGATTGATACCGGCATCCATCATCGCACCTATGGCTGCATCAATGGCGTGTCTTTTCATTGCCACAAAATCAACAAGAGTATTATCCAGATCAAAAATTACAGCCCTTATCATTATTAACTCCTAATTATAACACCGACAACATAAAGGAAAAGAGTTAGTTTAGCACTAAAAATTAAGTATTCTGATAACAAAAATAGGTAAACAAAAGGAAGGAATCTTACAAATGGCGGTTTATCATTCGGCTGAACAGGCGGTTGATGTTATACGATCAGACAGTAGGGTATTTATTCATAGTGTTGCGGCAGCTCCCCAAACACTCATCAAAGCGATGGTACAGAGGTCATCCACATTATCGGATGTTGAGGTAATACATTTGCATACTGAGGGGGAAGCACCTTATGCGACTCCCGAAATGGAGCATTCTTTCCGTATCAATGCACTGTTTGTAGGTGCTAATGTTCGCAATGCAGTACAAAGCGGCAGAGCCGATTTTACACCTGTTTTTTTAAGCGAAATACCGGCATTGTTTCGTAAAAAAATCCTTCCGCTTGATATTGCCCTTATTAGCGTATCACCACCAGATAAAAATGGTTTTTGTTCTTTAGGTACTTCCGTAGATGTAACAAAAGCGGCTGTCGAAACAGCAAGAGTGGTTATTGCACAGGTTAATTCATTTATACCGCGAACCCATGGCGATAGTTTTATTCATGTGAATGATATTGATATGATGGTGGAACATCATGAACCCTTGCCGGAACTAAAAGCAGCTGAATTATCGGATGCGGAGAAGAAAGTAGGGGAATATGTTGCTTCTTTAGTGGAAGACGGTGCTACTTTACAAATGGGAATAGGGGCTATCCCCGATGCTGTTTTAGCTTCACTTACCAACCATCGAGGTTTGGGAATCCACACTGAAATGTTTTCCGATAGAGTGATAGATTTGGTGGATAAAGGCGTTATTACCGGTGAGCACAAGAAAAAATATAAAGGTAAGATTGTTTCCGGTTTTATTTTCGGCTCGAAAAGATTGTATGATTTCGTTAATGATAATCCCCAAGTGGCAATGCTTGACATAAGTTATGTAAACGATACAAGCGTTATTCGCCAGAATCCGAAGGTTACGGCAATCAATTCGGCAATAGAGGTGGATATAACAGGACAAGTATGCGCGGATTCGATAGGGTGTAAAGTATATTCCGGTGTCGGCGGGCAAATGGACTTTATTAGGGGTGCTTCGTTATCGGATGGCGGAAAACCTATTATTGCATTACCGTCGGTAACATCGAAAGGAATTTCACGAATAGTACCTGTGTTAAAAACCGGCGCAGGGGTTGTAACTACGCGTTCTCATGTCCATTATATAGTAACGGAATACGGTATTGCCTATTTGTATGGTAAATCACTGCGAGAAAGAGCGGAACGACTTATTGCCATAGCCCATCCCGATCATCGTGAAGAATTGGCAAAAATGACACATGAATATTATGGTTGGAATATCGGTTAAATATATTGAAAGAATAAGATGCAGAAATCAACTCGAGCCGATATTTTATTGCTAACGATAGCAATGGTATGGGCTGCCACCTTTATTATCATAAAAAATGCTTTAGATGATATACCACCTTTCTTTTTTACGGCTTTACGTTTTTTGATTGCAAGTATTATCGGCACATTTATTTGGGGAAAATATCTTGTAAAAGCATCCGTTAAGGATTATATGCAAGGAGCTGTACTCGGTGCTATTTTCGGCATTGGGTTTTTATTACAAACATGGGGTTTGCAATACACCACAATTGCAAAAAGTTCTTTTATAACAGGTTCGATGGTAATTTTTACTCCGATTGTTTATTATCTTGTAGAGAGAAGACCCGTTTCTCTGATGCAAAAAATTGGTGTTTGTATTGTAACGATAGGATTATGGATATTTACCGACCCTGATTTTTCATCCATGAATTATGGCGATATTGCTACGATACTTTGTGCCGTGTTATGGGGTATTTATATTACTTTTACAGATGTATTTACACGTGATAGGAACGATATTATAGAAGCATCGGCTCGGCTAACTTTATTGCAGTTTATTTTTACATGTATAATTTCCTACATTGCCTATACATTGTTTGAGTATCGTATAGGGGCGGGTATCAGTCAACTGATCCAGAAATCGGTTTCTGCACAAGATGTACTTATTGCAATAAGTTATACGGCAATTCTGGGATCGGTTATAGCTACTTATATTCAAACTCGTTGGCAAAGGGATTCATCACCTGTAAGGGCGGCGCTTATTTTTTCTTTAGAGCCGATAATTGCAAGTATGCTTGCTTTTATTATCATAAAAGAAGAGTTCGGAATGCGGGAATTATTAGGTGGATTTTTTGTTCTTTCAGGTGTGCTTGCAGGTGAAATAGGGGAGTACATTATAAAATTCTTTACAGCTAAAAAATAAAACCCGACACTTTATCAGAATCGGGTTTTACTAGTATCTTATTATAACTTCTGTCTTTGTATAAAGAGACCTTTATCTATTTTTAGGAAGAATTCCTGATAGAATTTCATATCATCCACTTCATAAACTTGTAAAGGATCTCCTCGATCATCTAAGACTTTTCCGGTAAAACTTGCGCGTATTCGTATTTTCTTCCCGAATTCTTCTACATAAATAGTTGCTTCGACATTCTTAAATTTCTCATACCTCACCGGTTCGGTATTTGTACGACTGGTACTTCTGGAGTTGCCTCTTCCCATCGCTCTGAAAATTGACTCCCAGAAATCATCCGAAGAAGCTGATGAAGGGCGTGAACTTGAAGAAGAACCACCGCTTATCTGTGTTTCCTTAATCGCAGAAAGAAATCCGAGATCCACTACGGCATTTTTTACGATAAAACCGTCATCCTGCAAAACGCTTAATACGGCTTTCATTACTTGTTTCACATCTGCGGAATCGAATTCACGTTGCTGATATTGCCGCTTTTGCAATTGAGTTTGTTGCGGTTGCGGAGGTGTTGTTCTCTGTTTTTCAATAACAACGCAGCCGGAAATCAAAAATGTCAGTGCAAAAACCGAAAACAGAAATGTTTTCATGCGACTGCCTTTCTTTTATTAAAATTTGCTTTGATGATAAGAGAACGTTTCCACTTTGTCATTTGCATCAAATTTAACAACAACCGTTAAAGTTCTTTGTGTTTGCGATGCTGCTCCGGAACGTTGAGTTCCGCCTGCAAGTATAATAAACCAACCGAAAGAACTTTCATCGTATGATACTTCCGTTGCTATTTTATCATATACCCATGTTTCTTTTCCGTTTTCATCTTTCGTTGTTATGTTCGGTGAACCGAGTGCTTCTGCTACCTCCGCACCCGAAATACCTTTTTTAACATATCTTTTTACATTACCGGCGGTTAACTCCCTTTCGGATGTTGAGCCGAGATTTTCTCTATGCACACTGGCGGGAGTACACGAGAATAATGCGCTTACGCATACAAGGGTAAGTAAAAGTAAAGCCATGTGGTGTTTCATGGTAAATTCTCCGTGATGTGAAAAATTATTGATATACATCGTTAATATTAGATACCGAATACTTGAAAAAGTTTAATGTTCATTAGAACATCCACGTAACTCCGATATGGGTGGTCAACATGTCAGTAACTGCAGTGAAAGACGTGAATTTGGCTTCATTGTTTTCGTTGATGCTTGCTTTCTGAAGCGTTTGTTCACTGCCGAACAGATACCGAAAGCGTATATCGAAAAACAATGCGGAATGCTCGGAAGGTAATTCCACAAAATCAACCAAACGAATCTGTGTCCCTATACCTAAGCCATACATCCACAATACTG
>JALHLL010000201.1 GCA_022844575.1 bacterium | reverse complement strand
GTATACGTTATTTACTTCATTGAGTGAAGAGCAACTCTATTGCCTTCCGAATCCATAAAGTGTGCAATGTACCCATTAGGACCGATGGATGTTTTAGGTAATACTACCTTGCCGCCGGCAGCTTCCACACGCGAAAGCGGAATATCGAGATCTTCTCCTCCGTTCAAATAAAGAATCGAACCTTTATCCGATGGCTCATAACCGGGACCCTGTACGATACCGCCGCCGACTCCCTTTTCCATATCGCATGGCAACATACCATACTTCATATCAGGGTGAGGCATTACTTGGATTTCGGCATTAAATAATGTGCCGTAGAATTCTTTTGCTCGGTCGAAATCGGCGACCGGAATCTCAAACCAGTTGATTGCGTTTTGCATAATTGAACCATTATGTATTAGTGTATGAATTGGTTTTTATCAATCCGATAAAAACACCTGTTATTGTAAACTGAATCAAATGAAAAGCAAGTTGAATAATGCACCATTGTTGCAGAGAGGTAACTTCAATCTTTACAGCATTTGCCAAAGTCGTTACGCTAAAAAGAAAGAGACCCATAACTAAACTGAACTTCAGTCCGGTTTTTATAGTACTTTTATCTTTTGCATAGTAGGGGTAGAAATAGGACATTATCAATCCCTGAATAATCATAGAAGACATATCGAGAGGAATAATTGGTTCGGCTCTATTATACATTCCAAGTTTTTCGTATAGCTCATGAAACTATACAAAATGCCATCCCATCCCAAGCAACATTGTTGGAACTACATATGCCAATGCAATGAGAGTGAAGTTCTTCATTACTTTATCTGTTATTGTTTTGCGTTGATAATTCTGACAACGATACGATACTCTCAAAAACAAGTACGCACAAAAAACGTTTACATGTACGTTACTTGCAAAATGCAAGTGCTAAGTTAATACAAAAACTTGTAAAATGCAAGTGCTAAAGTTAGATTTGCTATTAATGATATTAAGGGGAAGTACAGTTTAAATGAAGGAAGTGAAAAGAAGGTCTGATTGTCCTATAAGTTTTGCACTGGATATTTTCGGTGATAAGTGGTCATTGCTGATTATTAGAGACTTAATGTTCCAACAAAAACAAACATATGGTGACTTTTTGAAGAGTGATGAAAAGATATCAACAAATATTTTAGCAGATAGATTGACTATGCTGGAGCATAAGGGCTTAATAAAATCTGAAAGAGGTGAAGCAAATAATACGAGAAAGATATACAAACTGACAGATAAATCTATCGCTTTAGTACCTATAATAATTGAAATTGTGCAATGGAGTGCCTTATACGATCCCAATACGGGTGCACCGAAGGAATTTATTGAAAGGATTCGTTCAGATAAGGATAATTTGATTAGAGAGTTAACAGGTTTTCTGAAAATATCGAACGGTGTCGTATAGATGAAGCAAGAAGTAAAACAGTGATACTAGAAATAAAGACTGTTCTATCGTTTATAAAACCGGTTCTAGACAATGAAGTCTTCTGCTCAGCTCTTGATAATAATTGTATAATAGAGTTATAGTCGGTAATATCTATATGGAAAGCAATTCCGCTAACTTGGGCTGCACTTTCCATGCTTCCCTTTCTCTAAGAAAAGCATCCATATCTTTTTCTTCAACTTCATTTACTGCTTTTTCTGCACGAATCATAATATTTTTAGTTGTGTGTTCGGGGCTTACAAACTCGATGAGTTGTGCAGTATAACCATGTCCTATAAGAATATCACGACGCATACTATCCGTTATCAAATCGGCTAATCGCTCGCGTGTAATACCGTCCTTCAAGAGCATTGTAAAGGAATCGGGTGAGTCTTTATCGGAGATAGTTTTGTTGATATAATGATGACAGCAGGGTGCCGCGAGTATCGCTTTCGCTTTATGGTTTACAGCAAAAGCCAAAGCATAATCGGTAGCTGTATCGCAAGCATGAAGCGCAAGTACTATATCACAATCACCCTCAAAGGTTAAATTTTCCAAGGAGGAGCAATAAAAATAGGCGGTATCATACTGTAGATTTTCCGCAGTTTTTGTACAGAAATCAATAATTTCTTTATTGGAATCAATGCCGTGCAGAATAACGTCTCGTTCTTTTATAAAACGTAAGTAATGGTATAGGGTAAAACTTAAATATGCTTTACCACAGCCGCAATCTGCAATTACTAAAGTACCATCCGATTCTTTTACGCTTGATAGAGTCTCGAATATTAAAATAAAATGATTTATCTGCTTATACTTATCTCTTTTGGATGCGATAATATTGTTTTCCTTGTCGGTAATTCCGAGCGCAAAAAGTATATCTTTTGAATTTTCCGGTGTAATAGGGTAATGGCGACTATTGTCGTGTTCCATTATTGACCATTTTTTTATAGATGGTTTTGTTGTATTTGTAAGTATCCGTGGGGTTGTTTCTCTTTTTATTGTTGCTTTGGCATAAAAATCTGCCGAAGGTGTTTGTAAGTGTACTCTTTTATACGGTTTCTTCAATACCGTTTCCAATACTTCATTCAATGATTCAGGCGTAAAATGTTTCGGTTTATCGGAGTAATGTTTTTTCTCTGTAAAAACTTGTTTCTGTAGAAAAGGTATTTCATCATTATGAATAACCCGTACAACACATTTTTTTTCGTCTATTGTCGTATCTCCTAAAGGGTCGGATAAGGTCAGAACGAATTGTTTATCATTATCCAATATTTTTTTTGACAAATTATCTAATAGTGATGTAAACATTTATTTCATCTCCAAATCATTTTTTGCAGCAGCATTACCCAACAGTGCCGCTTTTTCGAGCCATTGTTTGCTTACGATAGCCATACCTTTTACAAAATCTTCCCGAAACTGTTTATGCTGTTTTTTCTTTTCGTCGCTTATTGTCGGATTTTGTAATTCAATGGGTGGTATAGGGTCTTCACCATCCGATATTTTTCTTGCTAAGATGCTCATTGCATAATAGGCGTCCGAATATGCGGAATCGTATAATAATGTACGTTCCAAGTAAGCAATTGCACTTCTCAGTTTGCCTTGTTCTGAAGCAACTACACCTGCTTGATACCATACAATAGGATTCTTTGTATCATATTTCGCAGCATTTAAGATTGCAGTAAGAGCTTCTTCTTTCTGTTGATTTCTCAGATGGACAACACTTAAATTATAATACCCTTTTGCAAAACTCGGGGATATTTTTATGGCTTTGTTAAAACATATCAGTGCCGAATCATTTAAGTTTTTCGATAGATATGTTAATCCTAAATTATTCCATGCTTGCGTAAACTGTGGGTTTATGGCTATTGCCTTGTTAAATGCGGAAATCGCTTCACCGTAAAAATGTAATGTATGTCGAGAAAGCCCTAAGTTATTCCAAGCATCGGCATACATCGAATCTTTTTGAACAGACTTTGCATAGTATTGTTCTGCTTGAGCATACTCGCTTTTTAGCATTGCGGCATTTCCGGCAGCATGTAATAGTTCGGCATTATCGGGAAATTTCTCAATAGCTGCATCATAAGTACGCAAGGCATCATCATATTTGCCGGATGCTGTAAAGGTATAGCCCATATTCAAATATGCCATAACAAAATTCGGATCAAGCTCTATTGCTTTTACATAAGCAGGTATTGCCTCAACTGTGTTTTTAAGTGCTGAGAGAGCATTACCTCTGTTATAGTAAAAAACAGCATTGTCAGGTTTTAACTCTATCGCCTTATCGTATTGAACTATCGCTTCAAGATACTTTTTTTGTGATGAGAGGGAATTACCCAGGTTAGAATATGCTTCCGCATAGTTGGGCGAAAGTTCTATTGCTTTTTGTAATACTTTCTGCTCTTCATCATACTTTCCCTGATTACCTAACGCTATTGAAAGTTCATTATATGCTTCAGCATAATCCGGTTTTTCGGCTATAAGTTTTTTCAAAGTCTGTTCGGCTGCTTCAAATTTCCTCATCCCTAATTGTTTCTTTGCTTCGGAAAATAAGTCACTGCTTTTCTGAGCGAACAGAAATAAGGGGCTAAGTAAACTTAAATAGAGTAAGAAAATGCAAACTCTCATGATGTATTTTGTCCTTGTAAAAATGAACGCGGCGTATTGACTCAATACGCCGCATGTATTAACTATCGAATGCCGAAATTATTTGCTTTTGTTGTCTGCCCATGTGATTTTGTTCTGAGTCAAAATCTGCTGCGCGGGTTCATAACCCAAAGAGGCGGCAATCTTATAGTTCTCTATTGCTTTCGCATTCGCACCAAGTTTGGAGTACACGAAAGCAAGATTATTAAAGCCTATAGCATACTTCGGATCAAGTGCTACGGCACGGCTGAATTGCTCAACAGCCGATGTATAGTTATTTGTCCAGAAATAGTAGAGTCCGAAATTATTAAGAGCTTCGGCATTTCTGCCAAGTTTATTGTATGTAACGGCTAACTCAAAGTATGCTTGCGAATAGTCGGTTCTTGTTTGTGTTGCTTTTGTATATGCCTCGATTGCATTAGGCAATTCATTCTTTTTAGCATAGGCATTACCAAGATTAAAGTATGCTTCCGTGAATGTTTTTTGCTTCTCGATTGATTTTTTGAATTCAACAATCGCTTTATCATAGTCGCCTTTGCCATGCAAAGCAACGCCAAGATTATTATAACCCAAAGCTGAGTCAGGCTTTAATTCAATGGCTTTCGAATATATTTTTATCCCTTCCTCATGATTGCCTTTTGCTACAAGAGCTAAGCCCAATGAATAATAAGCATCAAGAAAATTAGGGTCTTTTTCAATTGCCAAACGATATGATTTTTCCATTTCGGCAGCATTGTTCAAACCGGCATAGGCAGTACCCATACGCCAGTATGCTTCTGCATAGTCTGACTTTAGATCGGTTGCTTTTTTAAAGGATGCAAGGGATTTCTTAAAGTCACTGAAACGCATATATGTTTCACCTTTAAAACATTCATACTCCGCTTCTTTATCCGAGTTGGAACAATGCCATTGACTGGTCGAGAAGCCGATAAGAAGGGCTATGAAAAATATACGTCCGATTGTTTTCATTAAGACTCCGGAAAATGATAATAGTAATATTTAAAACATGAAAGATTTTTCAATTGGATTTGAGGACTGACTTTGCTGCACAGGTATTGAATCTGTTTTGTTTTTTTGAAGAGTATTCATATATGACAATGCAGCAGTCGGGAAATGGGAATCTTTTAATAAAGAGATTGCCTTTTTCAGATTTGTTTGAGCTAAAGAATAGTTACCTATTTCAACTGAGGCAAGCCCCAAATTATAATATGCTTCACCGAAAGCTGGATTTCCTAAAATTGCATTTTGGAAATGTGCTGTTGCAACCTTAATATTTCCCCGATATACTTCAGATAGTCCGAGAAAATTATTTGCTTCGGGAGTTCTTTTTTGTGATCTCCGCAACTTGGAAAGTCCTCCGTAAGGCATATAAAAAGATGAATCAATCGAAAGTGCTTTGTACCAATATTTTTCTGCGGAGTCCGGCTGACCTAAGTTAAAGTATGTAAATGCAAGATAGTGCATCGCTTCCTTAAAGTCAGGTTTAATGGCTATTGCCATTGTGTATAACGGTAATGCACTCGATAATGCACCGGCACCCGCAATACTGTTTGCCGCATCATAATACGTAGAGTGTACTATTTCCCGATCTTTAGGGTTGGCACTACGCACTAAAATATCCAAGCCCGATTTGTAAAAATCAAGAGCGCGCTGAATATTGCCCGTTTGTACAAGACTTGCCGCCAAGTTTGTATGTGTTTCTCCGGGTAAAAGCGTATCGGGACATACTTCTATTGCCGTTTCGAAATTCGGTATTGCCTCTGCAAATTTGCCGACACGAGCACGACTAAGACCAAGATAATTGTTTGCGAGATAATCTTCCGATTCAAGTTCTACGGCTTTTTTGAAAGCGTCAATCGCTTTATAATAGGTACCTGAATGATAGTTTATTGTTCCGAGTGCATACCAGGCCTTAAAGTACTCGTCATCCAGTTTCACAGCTTTTTCGAGAAGCTGTATTGCTTCCGCATCCTTACCTTTTTGCGAAAGATCGATAGCCTGATTATAATATTCTTCAGCTTGCTGATGCGATGGAGAACATGACGCTAACCAAAACACAAGCACTACGAAAATAAACCGCACAATGCCGTATATCATAGTTTGTAAGTTGACTCGGGGTTGAATATGCTGCAATATTTTGCAAAAATACATGTTTCATCATTCGTTTACTAAAAACTTGTAATAGGATAACAAAAAATAAGTTTCAGTATATGAAAGGTGTTCCCTAAGTTTGAACGTTTTTTAGTGATCAATGATAAGTATTGAGTGATGGGGACTTGGTAGTTATCGTCTATACAGTAACTCAAACTGTATAATTGTTTCTTTCAGATTTACAAT
>JALHLL010000200.1 GCA_022844575.1 bacterium | reverse complement strand
TGGACGTGACTTATAAATCAATGAAAAAATGATACGATATATACTGTTCTAATTGAATATTGGTTAAATTAACCGATAGGAAATATCTTCCTTGTAAACTTATGTATAATCCGTAGCCCAGCCGGGGCGCATATCGCACTAAAATATCTCGATGTAAACCGCCAAGTTTTTTCTAAGTATTCAGTATGATGCGCTTAAAAATATGTAGAACCTTATTCCGCTTTTTTTTGTCTCTTTGCTTTTATTACCTCGCTCTTTTGTTCATATGCAATTTACAACAAAGTTTCCCTCATCCATTACTACAGAAATACTACATTTTTCAAGTTTTTTTCTTAAAAAAAGTGAAAAAAGGGCTGTTTTTGGGCATTTTGACAACATCCTCACTTCGTGGCTAATAATAACCACATCCGTTTCCGTTCATGAATGTCTTTATTAATGAAGTTGAAAGACTATTTGTGTGAATTATTTTCTTTGAAACTTACTTCTTCCAAATCCTTACCCAACAAACATAGCTTTACTATATTATTAAAAGGTGAAAACTCCGTAGTTACTTTTCTGTTACTATTGATTGGGAATCTGTTTTACACGTTTGATTTTGGCTTTACAATGGTTTTAGGTGACAAAGTGGATTTAGAAACATGAAAATGTTGTTCTAAGCAAATGTATGATATATGTACGGTTCCTCAATTATATATAAGTGTTTAAGGGCTTTGCTGTTTTATGGTAGTTGTAATGTTCTTCGGTGCCGTATTTATCGATCAATATTTTGTCGATTATGTCAATTATTTCGTCTCCGTTTTTATTGTCAAGGATTAGATTCTTATACTCTTTGTAAAGGTCTAAAATCCTCTTCACAGCCCGTTTGTCAAGTAATCCAATATCAAGCATCATTCCTTTATTGATGTCATTAGGTTCAAACTTTTGTAGTCCGTTACCGTATTGTCGGCTGTTGTCATCAAAAATTTGTTTTGCAGTATCTGTCAATAAATATGCGAAAAGTAAATCTATATCTATCTCCGAAAGCAAGTTTGTCTGTCTTGGATAGATACAATGATAGGATGTCAAATTTGAAATGTTAGCTTCATTTCTAATAAACCGTAAGCCAGTCCGATTAAAAACTGAAACCCAAATTGGTGCAGGTTTCCTTTTTTCTAAAGAGTACCAAGGTGTTCTGCTTGCAGTAAGAAAGCGTTTATTTATTCCTTCATCTACACCCTTTTGTATGTAATTTTTTATACTTTGTTCTGTTGAATTTTGAGCATTAAAAAGGAAAATGGTCTCATCACTCCTTCTTAAATCTTCAAAATCTTGCGTGGTAAAAAAAGTTCTATTTGCATCTTTTGCACTACAGATACAAGGCAAAAGGTGTTGTTCTCCAATAGAGAACTCTTTTGCTTTTGATATATTGAAAGTGAAATATACATTTGAACCTGTCGCTATTCCACGAACTACTTTTGCGTAAGTGGAAAAAGGGACAAGGTCTTTAAATCTAATGCTATTTTGTTTTTGATAGTAGGATTTCCATTTAACAGCCGGATTTAGCTCTGATAGTCTATAGGTTTGTTCTGTATCTGTAAAATTTGGATAATCTGTAATAATGTTCTCAATTTTACTTAACTCTTGTAAGGAATGAATATTGCTAAACTGAACTCGGTCGGTAGAACTGTCGTTTGCACACAGTATAATTGAGGCAGTTGTTAATGCGTCGTCGAAAACATTTTCTTCAAAGTTAATTACAATTATATGTCTCAATGCTTTATTCTTTATCAAGTAAGTTTTCACTAATTTCCCATAATCTGAATTCAGAAATTCCGATGGAACAATATAAGCGCAACGACCGTTTGGACTTAATTGATGAATTGATTTTAATAAAAACAATGTGTAAAGATTAGTAAAGCCATTCAACTTGCACTTTAGATTAGTTTCAATTTCTTTTATAATGTTTTTGTTGTCATAATCGTGAAACTTAAAGTAAGGTGGATTGCAAATAATTCCATCATATTTATTATCCCAATCATTGTACATGTAATCTTGCAAGTGAATATTTATATCCTCGTTACCTTCGAAATTCTGTTTTGCTTTCTCATAAATTGTCGCATCAACTTCAAAACCCTTAATGTATAAATCTTCTTTGAGACTCAATATGGCTCTTGAAAATATACCAAGTCCAAAAGCTGGCTCAAGAACGGTTTTAAGATTGTTGTTGCCTAAAATCCATTTAGCCATTAAACTAGCAATCGAAAAAGGTGTAAAAAATTGTGCAAATTTTTTACGATGCTCCATTGAAATTGATTTTGAATAATCATTTTCAATGGAATTATTGGTAATATATTCCTTTGTGGATATCATTAGAAATCAGCGTTTTTGATTTCTAAAATAGTACTCAATTTGTCAATGTCAAGGTATGCTGTTCCGCCTCTGAAGGTGACATAAAACAACAATCTTCCCCTGTCCATTTCTTTTCTGACACTTTCGTGTAAAGGTTCATCAACTTTTGAAGCAATTGGAATGCCTGATTTTGAGTTGATTTTTATTGTTGTTTTATTTTGGTTTTTTGTATCTCTTTCTACCGAAAATATTACACCATCATTATCAGGGTCGGAAATAATTTTAAGAATTTGCTCAAATGAAATTCCATAAACTTTATCGAAGAAGACTTGAAAATAGAAGTGAGGAATATTAAATGTTTCAATCCATTTGTAAACTACTTTTATATCTTCAACTTTCGGTGTAATTGAAAGATAATCTCGTTTTTGAATTTCCTTTATGGCTGTTTTTAGCCGACTAAAAAGTTCTTTTGCTTGAATTAATCTTTCTGACGAACTCCAACTCGGTGTTCTGAAATCCGTAACATTTAGTGTTTTTTCTGTAATACCATTTAATAAATCTATGTAACTCTGCCTTGAAGGATGCTCCAAAACGTCTAAAAATTCGGCAAGAATTTTGTCTTTCGTCTGTAATGCAATTTGTGTAAACTTTTCGGTTCTTACTTGCATTGCTTCTTCGTACCTGTCAATCAGAAATGCACTTGACCTTACTTCAATACCGGCTACTGCTTTTTTTACATAATCTAAGATTCGATTGTGAGGAATTTGGCTAATGTCAAAACCCAAATTTCTGTCAAAATCTGATTTGTAGAAAATAAGCAAGTCAGGTCGTTTACCTATTGTATCAAGTTCGGTTTGAAAGTCTTGATAAAAGGTATCAAATCCATCTTCCCCAGCAACTACATCGTCCGATTTACCATACTTTACGGCTACGAAATTTTTAGACTTTTCGTTAATTGCTCTTGTAACAAGGTCTTCTGCCCAATCGCCCTGTTCTTTATTCGTAATAAAGTTGGAAGATGCTTGTGTCGGTGTTCTTGCGTGGTCTCTTGGTTGTTGAAAGTCCACCAATTCAACAGGAACACTTTTTGTTAGTTCTCTAATTCTCTCGTAATAACTCATCTTCTTTTAACAGTGAAATTCTACACTACAAAGTTAAACTTTTTTAATTGGTTCTGTAGATGTCCTAATGTCTTTATCGTCGCTTGTAGCATTATACCTAAAGCGAGTTGATTGTCGCAGTGTGAGATTTTGGAAATTTTCAGATTAATTTAGAACTAAGTGCTGCTTTGAGGAACACTGCCCAATTGTTTTGTCAACTCTCATTTTTACCAACCCCATACTTTGTATAGTACTCCCCACCCTCAATTACTTTCGGTGTGTTTTTTTACAATTATTCAATATTGCCAACCATTGCGTTGCAATTCTTTAGAGTTTTTGTTGTTCCGCTTCAAATACTACGGTAATGATATTTTTTTGTGTTTTTTACTTCTTCCAAATCCATTTATATACTCTTCTATCCATCGAATTATTTCTGTAATCCTTTACATTCGGTTGTACCAAACGATAATCTTCATCATGAAAAATTATCATCATCGGTGCATATTCCATAGCAATTTTTTCCGCTTGTTTATAGAGTGCCAAACGTTCATCGCGGTCGGTGGTATAGAGTGCTTTTTCAAATAAATTATCGAATGCTTCATTCTGAAAACGTACCGTATTGATGGGGCTTATTCCGCCGTCTTTCGGTACTAATTTGCCATATAATAAATTGAGGAAATTTTCGGGGTCAGGATAATCGGCAACCCATCCGAGACGGAAAAATGAAGCACGTCCTGCATCCACTTCATCCAAATGTTTGGCAAATTCCACTTGCTTTAATTGAATCGTAACGCCAAGGTTTTCTTGTAATTGCGATTGTATTGCTTCGGCAACTTGCAAATTTCTTCCGCCGCCATTATTTAATTGCAATGTTATGGTCGGTAAATTCTTTCCATTCGGAAATCCTGCTTCTGCCATAAGTTTTTGTGCTTCTTGCGGATTAAATTTATAACCGGGTGTTACCTCACCATAGCCCGGCATTGCGGGCGGAACAATTCCGTGATACCCTGCTCCTGCTGCCTGCCCTTTTAATACGAATTTTATAATTCGTTCACGGTCAATAGCCATGGAAAATGCTTTACGAACACGCGCATCGTTAAACTCCTTGCTTGTATTGAGCATTCCGTAAAATTGGGTGGAAAGCGCAGGTACGGCATATAATGTAAATTTGGAATAATCGCCTTTTGTCTTTTTACGTTCATCCACAATTTCGGTGAAAAACTCGGCGGGTATGCGATAACATTCATCCAAATTTCCCTGCTTAAATTCCAATAATTGCGATTTTTCATCTTTCATGAATGAAAAAACAATTTTATCTAAAAAGGGGAGGGTATTATTATGTTCATCCTTGCCCCAATATTTATCCCATTTTTGTAAAGTACATTCGCGATCAGGTGTCCACGAAACAAAATAAAAGGGACCTGTACCGACGGGGTGCTGGAAAAAATCTTCTCCGTATTTGCTCACCGCTTCCGGCGGATAAATATAGGTCATTCCTAAAGCAACATAATACTCAAAGGGACCGAAGGGTTTGATAAGGTTGATACGGAATGTATAATCATCAACAATTTCAAATCCGTGTACGCCTTTTACGGAGGGTTCTCCGCCGCCAATAACTTTTTGCGTTGCATCGAAGTACTCTTCCGCTCCTATAACTTTTCCCTTAAAGTATTCGGCACCGCGAGGTTTAGCTCGTCCATCACAAATCCTATCATAGGTAAACTTTACATCCGATGCTTTCATTTCACGACCTTTACCATTCGGGAAACAGTCATTATCATGAAAGAAAACCCCTTTGCGGAGATGATAGGTATAGGCAAGTCCATCGGTAGAAATTTCCCAACGTTCAGCCAAGGTGGGTGTCAGATGTAGGTTTTCATCCAAGTCAAGTAAGTTTTCATAAAGCTGATGGGCAATATGATGACTTGTTACATCATTGATGCCTGTGGGGTCAAGCCCTCTCATTTCGCCTACTTCATTTACCCGAAAAACACCCCCGTATTGTTTTCCACCCTTAGCTTCACGTGATACCGTTTCCTCCGCATTTTTGTTTTCGGGGCAACCGCATAAAAAGCATGTAATCGCTGTAGCAATGGAGCACAGTACAAAGTGTTGTAATCTGTACATAGAGTGTAAGTCCTTATCTAATAATTATTTCTTTTACTATTTCTTTACCGGCACGAGTGTTGATTTTGTTTCTAATATCTTCTCTGCGAAGTAATAACTCCTGTCGCCAAACGGCAGCTTCCACCTCAATAAATAAACGACCATCCTCAAAACGTTTGCATTTTGATTGGCTTACAATATGGTTACCGACGGCTTCTTCCCAATAGGTAGGAACCGATGCCTCCAATAGCTTATGCTCTAATCCGCTTTCACGGAGGTATTTATGAAGTAACTCACCAATTGTGTGTACTTTGCCGTTCATCTGAATGATATACTATAAGTTAATACCGCACTCGCTGATATTTTATAAAGGCAAAATAGGTGTTTTTCAACTTTCGGAGATATGATAATGCGAATTTCATACAAAAGACTCTTAAATATGGTTTTATTCTTATCTTTGTATATCCTTTTTCACTTTATATCCATAAAGGAGGTTCGTATATGCCTGTTTATCGAAAAGCGGGAAAGATTCCCCTAAAAAGACATACGGTGTATCGTCGTGAAAGCGGCGAGTTATATCATGAAGAGTTATTCGGTACGGAGGGCTTTTCCGGTGTTTCATCCTTACTGTATCATTGTTCACCGCCTACAAGAGTTATCGGCTATGGCGAACCGTATTCGATTCGACCGGATATAACAATGCACAATAATATGAAGGCATTAAGTTTTCAGGGCTTTTCCATAGAGCCGAACAAGGATTATATCGAAAGCCGTAAAACATTATTTGTAAATAATGATTTGCATATCGGTTTAGCCGCTCCGAGCAATTCGATGAATGACTATTTTTTTAAGAATGCCGATGCCGATGAGATGATTTTTATCCATAAGGGCAAAGGTAAATGCGAACTGCTTATGGGTGTAT
>JALHLL010000199.1 GCA_022844575.1 bacterium | reverse complement strand
GTTTGGAGTCGAATATTACGATACAGTTTATAGCATTACATTGCGTCTGCTCCGAAGGGTATATACGCCAGATATGCCGAACAAAATTCGGAAGTAGCCCGCATGCAATTATTCAAAGTTTTAGAATTGAAAAAGCTTGTTCCTTAATTGCAGGAACACAAAATTCCTTATCCGAAATTTCCCGAATGTGTGGTTACGGAACGGAAAAGGCGTTTCGCAACGCATTTAAGAGAGTGCATAAAGTTTCACCACAAGAGTATAGAAACATTGTGATTAGAGAAAAGGAAGAATCAACGTAAACCGTATGAAGTTAAGAATTTGTGTCGAAAAGGTGCGCCGAAAAGGTGTGCCGTTTTTGGTATCTTGACAAACGTTGTTGAACAATGTAGTTTTGTACAAATAAACTAATACTTCCGCTGCCGAGAGTTGCTCGTAACCTGAAGCAGTCAGGGCTCACACCATACAATTAAAAGAAAAGCACCCCCTCCGTGCATGGGTGGATTATGCCTTATGAACAACAATCCGCCGATGTATGATATTTACGAAAGGGGTATTTATATACTTTTTTAAGGAGTACCATTATGTTGTCGGATACATCGTAAAAATACGAAAAACTTGCTTGGCACCACAATGCCCATTATTCACACTATGCGGGACCGATAAAGTACCTGCGGAGAGAGCGGTGTAGCTATACTAATTTTTAACTTTTTTTCATTTTTTTTTGTATAATACTATGAAAAAGCATATTTTATGTAAAGAATTTTTGTATCCTCTTATGTTCGTTGTGTTTACTCTCATATCATCACCTGTTTTAAAGGCGCAGGGTCAGTTTTTCTTTAAGGAATACCGACCTGCCGTGGTAGAAGATCATAATGAAGGACGTTGTATCATTAATATCGGAGGTACTCTAAACTATCCTAATCATTATCTTGCCGTAGGTATGTATTCTGATGCCTCAGCTCAAAGACAGCATGCCCACGCACTGTGGAAATGGTGGGGCGGCTTTCAAATGGATAAACGCAATTATGTTAGGCCTGACGATTCGCATCTGGAACTTAACAGAATCGAAAAACGTCAGGTTACAGAGCATAGAGACCCGGATCCGAACATCCCGGGACAATACATCTATACGAAGGGGTATCCTGCTGTGGGTTCTGAAATTAGAAAAGTCGGTTTTCCGATAACCCTAATCCATAGGGCATGGGTAACGCTCATTCATCGTGATAATAGAAATCTCTTATGGGAAGATTTTATATCGGGTGGTGAAGATGAATTATGCGAAGGAAAGGGAGTTGTTACTGATGCTCTTAATCCAGATAGATTTTTTGTGCTGATTCAAATTACGAATATGACGTCCGGAGAGAGATATTTTGCTGTGAGAGAATATCATTGGGATCTTGGTTCTAATACTGTTCTTCCGGGATGGACATTCCGCTATGTGTCTGCCCTACAGGCAAATTATGATCTGGAACTGGGAGGAATTGTACAGGATGATGTGAATGGTTTTTTAGTAGTTGCAGGAACTGTGGTACGACGTGGAGGTGGCGCACCCGCAAGGATATTTACAATGAAAATTGATGATGTGTCAGGGGCTGTTATTCCGTCAACAGCGAATATGACATCAGGGAGTCATAGTATTACATGGAATGGAAGTACAAGTACATATCCATTATGGGGAGGCATCTATGCCAATTCCATAACGGCGAATGATCACGATGACGGATATACGATAGGAGGAAAAATTGTGCAGGATTGGACGGTAGGTGCTGGTCAATCGGCTTATCGCCATAATTATACTTTGCCTATGATAGCTAAGGTTCCGGTAACACTAAGCCCCCTCAAATCATATGCCTATAGGGCTTTCAGAACGAATGCGGATTATAGTAATAATGATTTTTTACGGGGTGAGTTTAATTATGCAACTGCTAATATACATTGGCGATTGGGCAGTATTTATTGCGATACGAGCTATACGGGCGGAGGATATTTACAGGATAGTATAACACCATTAGAAACAGAAGCATGTATGATGAATGTAAATATTTTTGATCAACCACTAACTGCAAGTCCAATAGCAGCTCAGCGATGGTGTGCATTGCATGGACCTGATTTTTCACAATCATTTTCCACACCGACCAAAACAATTGCAACATGGTTCGATAAAGATGATTTGTTTATTGATGGATTTACCTATACGGGCAGGCAAGAACAACCCGGAGGACAAATCCGTATGGTAGGAGGAAATACACAAAAATGGGATGGATTCTCCTATTGTTCCGAAAATCCCGAAAGAGTGGACTCGATTGAAATTATACCAAACTCATCTAATTTATCCTTTTATGAATATAGCTGGGGCGAAGATCCTGAGTTTGATCCGACAGGTGAAGAGACGCCGGAATTGGTTCCGAGATATTGTAATGAAGGGATTATCAATATAGATCCCGATTATCCGAAATATATAGATGAAGAATTTGATATACAGACAGGTAAAAATAATAACCCTAGTACTCAGATTCGACAAACGCAAACGGATATAGTTCTGGACATCAAAATACAATATGATGAATCTGTTGAGATTGTTCTTGCCGATATAGTCGGAAAAGTATTGGTTCATGAACAATTTGAGGCAAATAAAGGAAACCATACTTATTTCTATGAAACGGAAAATCTTATAAGTGGTAATTATTTCCTATCGGTGAGGATTGGTGGTAAACGCTCTTTTTACACTATTTCCATTGTTAAATAAACGTTCATATGTCCGGCCGATTTTGTGTCGGTCGGACTTTTTTAGGTGTCTTATGAAAAGTCTTCTACCTGTTTTTTTATTGTGTATTATATACAGTGCTTGTTTTGCCCAAAAAGAAGCGACATATTGGTTAGATCCTCAAGGTCCCCAAATGAAATTTGTTGATGATACGGCTCAAGTAATTCCTCCTGATGTGAAAAGTTATGGTAAATGGGGGCAGAAAGGAGTAGCGTTTTCCGATAAAGAAACAGGGGAACTATTATTTTTCACGACTGATAATATTATCTGCAATAATAGACCCGATACGATGGAGGGTAGTACGGGAAGATTAAAAATATACGGTGGAGCCCAAAGCCATCTTATTGTACCATTTCCCGATGGCAGTCCGCGATTTTATGCATTTGGATATCATCCTAGTCTTACAACAAAGCGCAGTTATTTATTTTATTCCATTATTGATATACGAAAGCCGCCGGGTAAGGTCATAAAAAAGAATATTATTGTATGCGATTCCATCAATTATGCGATAACAGGGACGGCGGATTGTACAAATGAAGGATATTGGGTTATCGTTCGCGATAGATATAAAGCGATTTTTTATTCTTATCATATAACCAATAAGGGATTTGATACAACACCTGTTGTTTCCGATTTCGGTGAACGATTAAATCCGAATGAAGAGATGCCTGATTGGTATAATATCATGAAAATATCACCGGACGGTACAAAGTTTGTTTTTGTGCCATATGCCGGAAAGGGTGTGTATTATTTTGATTTTGATAATAATACGGGGAAGATAACGAATAAACGTTATATCGCAAAAGTGAATGATATTTTCGGCGGAGTGAGTTTTTCATCAAATAGCAAAGTACTATATGCAACACCTGCCGCAGGATTATGGCGAGGTGTTTATCAATACGATCTGCGTAGCAATGATGAAATGACAATACGTAATTCGGAATACCGTATTTTCCCTCCTATCTCCCAATGGCATACTTCGCCATTTCCGATACAAATGGGACCGAATAAAAAAATATATCTTCTGAACGGTTTTTCTTATGATGTCATTCATAATCCCAATACACTGGGCAATGGATGTAATTTTGAGTATAATGCTATTGGTCACGATTCATGGAATGACGTACCTACCCAATGTCAAATCCCCAATTATATGGAGCATATATTTTCGGATGATTATAAAGGATATGTATGTTTTGAACCGCGTGGTTTATTAGATACCGTATATGGTTGCAGTAATGAATTTGTACGATTAACACATCGTTATTCGGATGGCGTGATAGTAAAACGTAGCTGGGCAATAGAAAACAATATCGTCTATCAGGCACAGGATAGTAATGTCATCTTTAAGCCGCAAAAAGCAGGTAGTTATCGAGTACGATTGATATGTGAACGAACACATAGAAAAGATACACTTTATACCTATGCAATCATACGTTCTGCCGGAGCATATGCCGGAAAAGATACAAACATTTGTACGGGAATGTCGGTACAAATAGGCAGTTCGGGAGAGCCGAGTACAGTATATCGTTGGTATCCAACGGAAGGATTAAACTATGTCCATATCCCCAACCCGATAGCAAGTCCTACGAAGAATACACAATATATAGTTACAGCAATAACATCGGGCGGCTGTGTGGGTTATGATACGGTGAATATAGAGGTATATCCGCCTGTAGAGGCAAAAATAGAGCAACAGGATACGACGATATGTGCCGGCACACCGATACTATTAATGGCAAGCGGTGGCGAACAATATGAATGGTTTCCCAAAAAAGGATTAAACAATTATTTAGTACCCAATCCTATAGCAAACCCGAAGGAAACAATACGATATACAGTAATTGTCTCGAATACAACATGCAGCGATTCGGCATTTGTAACGATAACGGTACAAGAAAATGAAAAAGCGGATGCAGGCATGGATAAAGAATTATGTGCGGGATTATCGGTACAACTCGGTACAACAGAAAATCCCCAACTAACATATTCATGGACGCCTGTTGACTATTTGGATAATCCGAATAATGCAAGACCCGTTTGTACACCGGAAAAGAATATGCAATATATAGTAACGGTCAAAAATCCGAATGGCTGTGAGAGTTACGATACCGTCAATGTTACTCTGGGTGGTACATTATCCGTTTTTGCGGGAAAAGATACGAGTATATGCACGGGAAAGAGTGTTCAATTACAAGCAGAGGGAGCGGAGAAATATGAATGGAGCCCTGCAGAGGGATTAAATAGAGCAGATATATTTAATCCTATAGCAACACCAAGTAAAACGACGACATATTATGTAAAAGGTAAAAGCGGTAATTGTGAAGGCAGGGATAGTATTCTTATTACAGTAAAAGAAAAACCGAATATAATAGTATCGGACGATAAAGAAATCTGTAATGGCGAAAATGTACAATTAAATGTTAGCGGAGCGGAACAATATGAATGGAGTCCGAGTGAAGGATTAAATACAACAAATATTGCCAATCCAATAGCGAGTCCCAATACAACAACAACGTATTATGTAATAGGTAAAAATGGGAATTGTGCAAGTCGTGATAGCGTACTTATTACGGTAAAAGAAAGACCGGAATTAACTATTTCGGCCGATACGGAAATCTGTATCGGCGAAAGTGTACAATTAAATGTTAGCGGAGCGGAAGTTTATGAATGGAGCCCGAGTGAAGGATTAGACAGAACGGACATTGCAAATCCTGTCGCAAATCCGACAAAAACAACAACATACTATGTAACGGGCAAAAACAGTATATGTGAAGATAAAGACAGTATAATAATTACGGTAAACCCCAAGCCGGAATTAAAGGTCAGTAATGATATGACCATCTGTTTGGGTGAAAGTGCACAATTATTTGCAAGTGGTGCTGAAAGCTATGAATGGAGCCCAACCGAATATTTGGATAATGCTTTTATCGCAAATCCGATAACAAAACCGGAAAAAGATATTATATATACGGTAAAAGGAATAACCGGAAATTGCATTGATACAAAAAATGTACGTATCTCCGTAAAAGCGGATAATACAGTAAGGATAGTTCTCACGGTGAATAAGGATATGAAATATGCGGCAGGTTCACTTGTGCCGATACGAGTAATCATTCCATCGGGTTTGAATACAGCAGAATTTAGTATTTATTATGATAAATGTTGTGTATTATTTGAACGCATAGTATCGGCAGATGTAGTATATACAATACAATCGCAAAATGAAAATAGTATGCGTTTTAGTATAGATAACCCGACAAAAAGCGGCGGAATAATAGATATGGAATATATAGTCGTCTTACCGCCCGACGGACGAATGACGGAGAAATTCACCTTAGAAGACATAAGTACGGATGCACACTGTACGACAGTTGAAGGCAGCATAGCAGAAATAGAGTATGACCCGAGTTGTGCATGGCAATTCAGAGGTGTGCAAATAACGGAAAAATTTGCTATAACGGTGCAAGAAGAAAAAGCATTGTTATATACGGGTCTGGGCGGTAAAACAACGCTAAGCATATATGATATGACAGGACAGGAAGTGTGGAAAGCGGAAAATACCTATCCATCTTCCTCCGAGATTGAGATCACATTACCGGAATTATCGGGCGGAGTATATATACTAAGGGCAAGTAATTATGTTTGGAAAAAAGATGTGGTGATGGTGAGGTAGCGTGAATGCTGCGATATATTTACCGTTCATGTGTTATTACGGTAAGATAAGTTAAGATAAGTTATGTGGAGTATTGTGTATATGCGT
>JALHLL010000198.1 GCA_022844575.1 bacterium | reverse complement strand
TCCTTCCCATTAGAACCGAATGAAACACGACAGATTGAAATGGACTTCACACCCAATGGCGCAGGTAACAGAACAGCAATGGTAACCGTTACATCTGATGCATCTGAAACATCAAAACAAATAGAAGTATGCGGTACCGGTATTCCCGCCGGTAATGCCATTGATTTTGGAGATGTTTTCTATTGCGATTCCAAATCATTAAATCGAGTATTTCCGAGCGCACAACCTGTTAGCTCAGATATGAAAATAACTACAAGCATTACAGGTAATGCTGATCGTCTATCGTTCTCAATAACGCCGACTGAACAAACCCTCTCACCCGGTATGACACCTCAGGAATGGACGATAACGTGCACACCGAATCGTAGTGGACCAATTTTGAATGCTGAACTTACCTTTACAATTGAGGGAGTCGGTGATACTAAATTCCAATTGATTGGTAATCCCGTTACTTCTCAAGTTTCATTGATTATGGATCCAAAGGACATTGAGAGAATGCCTATCGGTTTACCTCAGAAATTTACAGTCAGTGTAAATACCGATAGGTCACTTGATGGTTTAAGTATGAATACGTTTACAGTCGAATTGAAATATAATCCGACAATGATGTATTATAAAGCAGGCAGTTTTACGGCATTAACGACAGCATCTGAGGTTACATGGGCAACACCACCCGTTGAAAGCGCAAACGGCGTGCTTTCCGTTACGGCAACAACAACCAAATTCCCGTCACCGGGTTCAAAAGGTCTTTTCTCCGTTGAGTTGAATGCAATACTTGGCGATACATTAGCAGGTTCGGTCGAATCGAAAATAATCTTCCCTCCGCAATTTGCTAATTGCTTAGTGCTTGGTGCAAATACATCCGTTACTTTCGAGAATGAAAAACCATGTTTCTCTTTAGGACGCGAGGTTGAATTGGGTAAGCAAATAAGTGCCCCTATCATTTCTCCGAATCCATCGGCAATTAAGGCGAATATTGATTTCATTGTCGGAATCGAATCAAATACAATGTTATATCTTGTCAATCAAATGGGCGAAAAGATACTTACCGTACTTGATGAGAAATTACAAAAAGGTGCTTATTCTTCGACTATTGACCTAAGTACAATTCCGAGCGGTGTTTATCATCTTGTGTATAAATGCGGACCCTATACATTTACCCAAAATATGAATATTGCAAAATAAGAATCTGGGTAAGGAACTTAAAGGCATTCGGAAAACTCCGAATGCCTTTTTATTTTTAGTCTTACCACTACACACTAAAATTCGAACTTTGTTGGTATTTTGCATTATAAACTTTCTCATTAAAAACGGAGAATAAACTCAATGTCCCTATTCAATTCCATTGAAACATATCTCGGTGAAAAAGCCGATTATTATTTACAACATAAAAGTACAACGATAGCTCAATCATCGCTCCATATTCCTTCAGCCGATTCTGTTGATAATATTTTCGGAATAAGCGATAGAAGCAATCGTGTTTTACGTAGCTTACAATGGATTCATAATTCGGGTCGGCTTTCCGGTAGCGGATATGTATCTATTTTACCTGTCGATCAGGGAATTGAACATAGTGCAGGAGCAAGTTTTGCGAAAAATCCGCTTTATTTTGATTCGGAAAATATAGTGAAGTTAGCTATTGAAGGCGGTTGTAATGCCGTTGCCTCGACTTATGGAGTTCTTAGTAGCGTTTCAAGAAAATATGCTCACAAGATTCCTTTCATTGTAAAGATCAATCATAATGAGTTATTAACATATCCCAACAAAGCCGACCAAATAATGTTCGGTACTCTAAAAAATGCTGCCGATATGGGTGCGGCTGCTGTTGGGGCAACCATTTATTTCGGTTCACCCGAAAGCGGCAGACAAATCGTAGAAGTGGCAAATGCTTTTGCGATGGCTCATGAATTAGGTATGGGTACAATTCTGTGGTGTTATTTGCGAAATTCCGCTTTTAAAACTGATAAAGATTATCATGTGAGTGCTGATTTGACCGGACAAGCCAATCATCTGGGCGTTACAATCAATGCCGATATTATTAAGCAGAAACTTCCTGAAAATAATGGCGGTTATACATCTCTCAATATGGGTAATTCATCGTATGGTAAAATTGACAAAAGAGTATATACCGAACTTACTTCCGAACATCCGATTGATTTGTGTCGTTATCAAGTAGCTAACTGTTATATGGGTCGTATAGGACTTATAAATTCGGGCGGAGCGAGTGGCGAGAATGATTTTAGTGAAGCAGTGACGACAGCCGTTATCAATAAGAGAGCCGGAGGTATGGGACTAATTTCCGGTAGAAAGGCGTTTCAAAGACCTATGAGTGAAGGCATTGCATTATTAAATGCAATTCAGGATGTGTATTTATGTAATGAAGTAACTATCGCTTAAAACCCAATTTTCTGTAGAAGCTCGACATATTATTATGTCGAGCTTTTTTATTATCAGTTTTATCTAAGTTCTTAATTGAAGAAATTATGATGGAAAATCCACAAAAAATAATCACTCTTAAAAAATCTCTCGCTTACATTACCCATGGCAATGAATTATTAGTTTTCAGCCAACCCGAATTTCCCGAAGCAGGTATTCAGGTACCGAAAGGAACTGTTGATGTCGGAGAAACACCTCTGCAAACGGTTGAAAGGGAAATAATAGAAGAAACAGGTCTTAATACTACTATTTTCCAAAGTTTTTTAGGAGAAACATATCGCGATTTAAGTGATTATCAAAAACCTATTATTGAACACCGTCACTTTTTTCATTTTATTCTTGACGGTGTGAAAAAGGATAATTGGACGCATTATGAACTTTTCGATGCGGACAGCAAAGCCCCTATCCTCTTCTCCTTTTTCTGGTTACCGATAGCCACGGCACATACATCGCTTATTGCCGATCATGGACAATTACTCCATTTATTAGAACTCAATAGCTAATGTTTAGTTTTCTTCTTAACGTTTTACCACTTTGCGTTTTAACAATTAGGAAATACACACCCGAAGAAACATTATTAAGATTTATCGGTATTTCATTTCCCGAATCGTTCTCCGTGTAATAAGTTTGATGCAAAACTTCATTATTAAGCATATCAAAAATCTTAATCTCACGGATAATTTCATCGCTCTTACCCGATAATGCTATGGAAAATTGCTGTTGTATCGGGTGTGGAGTTACAGAAATCTCAGATTCGGTATTGTTGTCATTGCCCTCAGTATGACCGCTTACGATATTGTTTTTCCAGTATTGCAAAAGTTCGCGTAATGCTTCCGGTTTATTGATTGGTTTTGACATACCTAATTGATCTTTTGCATTAACAGCGTGACATGAAGCACATACTCGTATTTCCCCGGATTGCATTGTAACCCAATATCGTTCTCGAACAATGGCTCTACCCGATTTTTCCGTTAATTGCCATGAAAGAGCGCGATTTGCCGGAATAAAGGCAGCTATTGAACCGTCAGAATGTATTTTAACACTTCCTGTAGGAGCATCCTTTAGTGGTATATTGTTTTTTACCGATTTATTGTCATGTAAATATTGGCTCAATACTCTTCTGCCTGCTCTCGGTGTCATATAACCTCCGGCACCACCTTGTCCACGGAGTAAATCGGCTTGAATAATTTGCAAATATTCGACATTATACACATCACCATTATTTGCAATATGCTCCACCCCACCCGGTACACGAAGATTGTAAGGTTGTGTATCGTCATTTCTATCTCTTGTAACAACATTACGACTGACTATTAGTCCAAGATTATTATCGCTCATCCAATTACGAAACTGTTCTTCGTTTATACCTATTTCCGTGAAAATGTCAGATTCATATACAGAAAGTGGGGTTTGTGTTTTATATGGCGGTATAATTCTCTCACGCACTTCTACCGGGTCTAATTCCCATAATGTATCATTACGAGTTACTTCATAATTATTGCCATTAAAGTACCGTACTGCTCGTGTAAAACCATTCGTGATATTCTTATCCGCGACAAAGTATTCTTTACCGTCAATAGTCGCTTTACGAAGACTCTTTAAGCGAAAATTATAACGTACTTTCGGAAATTGATCCGATCCGAGATTTTTATTGACATAAGTGCTAAAGGTATGTACAGCCAAAAGCTCACCGTTAGAAAGTGGGAGCGGATTACGATAACGTCCCGAATGATTCGGGTCAGGAGTTTTTCCTTCTTCAACCGAGCCGGCAGTTGATCTGTGTGTTAGTTCCTCTATTAGCATATCTTCGGGGTTTTCTCCTATACCACCGGAAAATCTGATGATTTGTCCTGAAGTTTCATGAGAAAATTCCGGTGAAACGGCTGCATAGTATTTACCCGGATTATTAGGGTCTTCCATTATTTGAAATGGTCCCGAATCGCCGCGTAAATACGATTTGTTTTTTACCCAACTTTTCTGAATGATATATCTGAGATTTTTATCATTGGGAAAAGAGGGTTCGGTATATGTTCCGCCCCATTCATGTCTGCCCACATGATTAACTGTTTCTTCTTCCGTGCCATCCTGATTTATCTCCCAGGGAAAAAACTGATTGAAGGTATGCCCCGAATATTGCGGATCATAATCGGGATTTGCCTTCGTTCTCGGTTCGGGGAAAATCTCCGCACGCGAATTGAGGGGTTGTGCTAATGAATCTTCACTCGAATAGTTAAAAGTGCCATAGGGTTGCCCTGCCCTATCCAAATCCGCTTGCTGATCACGCTGCAAATGATCCCAACGAGTAAATATGATACGTCCATAACTGTCTATAATAGGATAAAACGATCCGCTTGGCGAATGTTCCAGTAACTGGTGTTTTCCGGTTTTTCTATTTAGCTTCCATAAACCCGAAACGACCTGAGCATTTTCATATTCATCAAGTGGCGGATAATGATAACGTTTTTTTGTGATTGGTAAATCCGAAGTGAAAATAATATTATCGTCACTGCCATAAATAGGGGAAATATTATTATAATCAGGATACTGATCTTCGACTTTTTTTACAACTGCTTGTTCACCCTGACCAAGTCCCTGCACTTCATATATTTGCCAATAATTTACTGCAACTTCATATATTTTTGTCGGTGCACCCACCACCATACTGAATAGTGCCTTTTTACCGCTCCAATGAACACAAGGTTGGCGCACGGCAATCGCCTTTTGCGTTTGCAATTCGGCACTTTCACCAAATCCGGCTTCTTTCGTTAAATTCCTACTTGTTCCGTCAGGATACAGAATCATCAAATCCCCGCCTCGAGGCGCATTGTTTATAGAAGGGACATGATTGCTGAATGTTTGTGTTACCGATGTAAATCCGACAGCCGGAACTTGGGTAACAAATAAGATAGGATTAGGTAAACTGTTTTTTGTTTGCGCATAAACAACTGTACTTACTAAGAATAGAGACAAAAGAACATATTTCATAAGTAAAAAATATAATGTGAGACATCGTTGATGGACTGCACCATCACAAAAATACTTCGTTTGCAACATAAGTTACAGAGTAAAAAACAGTATCGAATTCCCTACTGCATATATAATACAGAACAAGGGTACTATATATTACTATATATACCCCTCGTTTGTACCCCTCTCCCCTGCGCTTAGGGATACGCATGTGTCTCATTGCAGTATTAGTGTTCACGAGGGTGGTGAAGAAAATTGCAATTACTTTCATGAATAATAATCGGTCAATGCCGAATAACTATCCCTCGTTTCACTCAAAGAATATTACTGCATGGGAGAGCAAGAACCCTTTTTACTGCCCAAGACTATAATACCCCAAAATGAGAATTGTATTGAAAAACTCGCAACTCGAAAGAGTGTATAATACAAGATAGTATAGAAGATCTATAAAGCATATAAGTAAAAATTAAGAACTCTACTACTTATCTAATTTTCACATACATAAAATAAAGTTGTTCATTACAAATTCCTTCCATTTATAAAACATATCAATGCTTATACTTACATTAAAAATATCATATTCCATTATTTCTTCTACATTGGAGAACACTTGTAAGTCTCAACATGATACATTTTTAGTAATTACAAGCTCCACACACCGGATTAATTGGAAACCCTATCCTTACCATTTCAACCTTAGACTTCCCATTTGAAGTTCCATCTTTTGATAGTATCGTGTCTTCGTTTTCAGGGTTTAATGGACTTCCCTGATCACTACAACTAACAAAGAACACACACAAGAGAATAAACAATACAACTTTCATAGAAAAGCTCCTTAATAAAAGAAAAAAACAATCTTCACACTTCTACATGAGGAAATATAAAATTGTAAAATGTATTAAGCAATTATTGAACAATCATTGTTAATAACATCCTTAATCCCCACACCGGGGACACTGGGGGATGATTGGACATTTTGCCTCAACACCCAACTTTCCATTCGACGACCCATCAATTGATTGAAGAGAATTTTCGTTTTCAGGGCTTAGTGGATTTCCCTGGTCACTACAACTGACGAAAAACACGCATAAGAGAACAAATAATAATACTTTCATAAAACACCATAAAATAAATGATAA
>JALHLL010000197.1 GCA_022844575.1 bacterium | reverse complement strand
AAGCTTTAATTTACTCGAGTACATAAGCGACCCCGCATCCTTCTGACCAAGAAAACTTCTTCTCAATTCAGTTATTCTTTCATCATTTTCATCGGACTGTATTCCTTGTTTAATCAAATCCTGAATATTTTTTATTATCGCAAGTGCAAGTATGCTTAATGTTGAAAATCTCTGTTGCCCGTCTATTATTATATATTTTTTATCTCCTTTATTTTGTACTACAACCGCACCCATATAATGATCTTTTCCTGTTGCCATAATCAACTTAATATCTTCCCACAAGTCTGTCCAGTTGTCAGTATTCCATGAATAATCACGTTGGAAAACAGGTACTTCATACGTAACACCATTCGCTAAAAGGCCGCCTAAACTTGAAGTATCGGGTTTCATTAAAATCTTGTTGGACATAAAATATTCCGTATTTAATAGCAACGTTTATTTATTCAGGTTCTACTTTGTAATATGTTCGCATGTTATCTTGCCTTCAATCTTACAATTACAAATTAACAGGCAATCCATTACCAAGTGATTCCACCGCTCCGATTGTAGCAAGCGTAACAGCACGTATTGTTTCATAATCAATCGGCATAGGTGCGCCTTTTTTTACGGCTGAAATTGTGGCTGCTATTTCTTCACGATGCCCTTTTAATCCATCGAAAGAAAGTGTTTTTTGTTTTTTTCCTTGCGCCAAAATTACACTACGAAAATTATTCATAATTGCCGTTTTTCCTTCGCAAAATACTTCGCAATATTCCTTATCTACCGAGCCGTCGCCAT
Organism: bacterium; assembly: GCA_022844575.1. Taxonomy (GTDB): domain Bacteria; phylum Bacteroidota; class Ignavibacteria; order Kapaibacteriales; family UBA961; genus UBA2353. Next base: position 5,776 of record JALHLL010000197.1, on the reverse strand, counting down.
TGGCAAGATATAATAAAGTGCCTACCGAACCATCGGCAAATCGAATAACAATCGAGATATTATCCTGTTGAGCAAATTCCCGATTTTTTGAGGATAATTGCTCGGCATGAACCTTAATAGGAACCGAACCCGTTAAATATGCCATACAATCAATAAAATGGCAACCCTCACCAATAATTCTTCCACCTTGTGCGGGGTCTTGTATCCAACTTGTTTTCGGAATAAAACCTGCATTAACACGGTAAGTAATGGACATAGGTTCGCTTCTATGCGCAAAAAACTTCTTAATAGCTCCGAACGATTCCGAAAAACGTCTGTTAAAACCCACCATTACTCTACCATTATTATGAGCAACGGCAATATCTAACTGCTCCAATTCCTCACGGTTAATACATAATGGTTTTTCAACAAAAACAGGTTTGTTCATTTCTACCGCTTTTCGTACATATCGTGCATGGCTATCATGTCGCGAGGCACAAAAAATCATACTGACCGCTTTATTATCTATTACGCTCATGGAATCCGTCGCCGCTTCCATAAAACCGTATTTCTGTGCTGCCGACTTTGCATTAACAGGTGTACCTGTCGAAACGGAAATAAAATCAACTTTTTCCGATTTTAACGGCGGTATAAGCATTGTCTGAGCAAAACTTCCTGCTCCGACAAATCCTATCCCTACCGTTGATTTCGGTTCATATTGTTTTGTATGTATAGTTCTTTTTCGTGCTTGTTCTCTTTCGGGATATGTAAGCACAATACCCAAATACTTCTCTTGTTTTTTTCCGGTAATAAGGTCATAAGCCGTCATTGCCTGCGCAATCGGAAAATGGTGCGTTGTCATCGGTGTTACGGTAAGTATGCCCCGTTCTATACAATCGAGAAATGCCTGCATATTTCTGTTTTCAGTCCAGCGTACATACCCTATCGGATAATCATTCCCCTCCGCTTCATAAGTCGGATCATAACGTCCGGGTCCATAACTGCATGATATGCGTAATTCAAGTTCTTTTTCATAAAAAGGCGAACGAGGTACATTCATAGGAACGGCTCCGACTATAACCACCGGACTTTTTTTCCGTGCAATATCCAATGCAAGAAGCATCGGTTCATTGGAATCGGTCGAGGCGGTAATTATCACGGCATCGGTACCAATTCCGCGCGTAAATGCTTTTATGGATGAGGCGGCATCACGGCTGCTTTTGAAAACGGCTTCGCAACCGAATTCCAAAGCCATAGGAAAAAGGTCTTCATTAATATCCAAGCCCACAACACGGCAGCCGCTTGCTTTTAACAGTTGTACCGTTAACTGCCCAAGCAAACCCAAACCGATAACGGCAACGGTTTCACCCAAACGCAAATCAGCTTGGCGAACACCTTGTAAAGCTATAGCACCTAAAGTAGTATAAGCGGCATCATCGAAAGAAACATGTTCGGGTATTTTGCACACCAAGTTTTTCGGTACGGATATTATTTCCGCATGATGAGCATATTGGGCACCTGCACAAGCAACTCTATCACCCGGTACAAAATCCTCACAACGTGATTCAATCACTACACCTGCCGCACTATATCCGAGAGTTTTGAATGACTCCAATTTCGATTTGACGGCTTCGTATGTTGTCATGATACCGTCTTTTTTTACCTTATCAAGAACAGCTTTCACTTGGTCGGGCTGCGAACGCGCTCTTTCCAATAGTGATTGTTGCGCGCTTTCTACCGATGTTCTTTCTGTGCCGGCAGAGATAAGCGAAGCGACCGTACGCACTAATACCCCTCCGGGCATACATGCCGGTGCGGGAAGTTCCTCTACAAGCATTTCGCCTGTTCTCTGATACTGAACTACTTGAAGCATATTGTAAACGTCAAGGTGAATAAACAAAACACAAAATTACGGTAAATAACACCGTAGCATGGCTCATGAATGCAGTACTTACCATAACCGTATAAAAAATGATTGTACTTAAAGTATCTTTGTACGATCTTTTACTTTACTTACGAAAATAATATGAACAGTTACGACACTCTCCGAGAATTGATTATGATTGATTCTCCCTCGGGCTTTACCGATAATGCAACCGACTATATTATTTCATTACTCAAATCATACGGTTTATCACCTCAACGGACGAATAAAGGGGCTGTTCGTGTAGCCCTCGGTAAAAATCCGACTCTTTCCATTGCGGCACACACCGATACATTGGGTGCTATGGTTTCAAATCTTAATAGTAACGGAACTCTTGGTTTCACACTTTTGGGAGGTCCCCTATTACCTACATTCGAGGGATGTTATGTTCGTATTTATACCCTTACGGGTACGGTTTATACAGGTACGGTATTACTTAACAATCCGAGTGCTCATACCAATAAAAATGCAGCAAGTTCCGAGCGTTCTACAACCACCATGCACATTCGTATTGATGAAGAAGTGCATAATATGGAAGATATAAAGAAACTCGGCATTGCAGTAGGCGATATTATTTGTTTTGATACGCGGTATCAGGAATTGCCAAACGGATTTATAAAATCCCACTTTTTGGATAATAAAGCGGGATGTTATGTACTGTTTGAAATTGCCAGACGCTTCTCCGAACAAAAGAGAACCGCGCCCGTCGAATTGTTTTTCTCCACATACGAGGAGGTAGGGCATGGTGGCTCAGGCGGCTATGCGGAATCAGTAGAAGATTTACTTGTGATTGATATGGGTGTAGTGGGTGATAATTGTACGGGCGATGAGTTTTCATGTTCAATCTGCGCTAAAGATTCTTCAGGTCCCTATGATTATAACTTTAGAAAAGAATTAACCGAACTTGCTCAAAGAAAAGAAATCCCGCACAAAGTTGATGTTTATCCCTTTTATAGTTCTGACGGATCATTGGCTTTAAGGGCAGGACATGATTATCGTGTGGCTTTAATTGGCCCCGGTGTACATGCTTCGCATGGTATTGAGCGTACTCATAAAAAAGCAGTTGAGGCAACCATAGATTTGTGTATAGAGTATATCAACGAAACTTTTCCTCTCAAATCTTCGGATAAGAAAAAGAAGAAAAAATAGTACTTGCCCAAGATGAATTGTCATGAAATAAGTTGACGAAAATTAAAAACTCCCGGTTGTCCTTTTGCATCGGGAGTTTTTGTAAATGTGCCTGATTAGATGTTTTGAATTTTAATGCCAGTGCAGTCGAAATTGTTGAATAGTTCTGCTGACTCTTCTGCCAACAGTCCACTACTGTACTGTCCAACCGCCATCAACGGCTATTGCCTGCCCTGTAATAAAAGACGAAGCATCTGAACAGAGAAACATTACCGTTTCGGCTATTTCTTCGGGCTGCCCTATTCTGCCCATAGGTTTACGCGCTTTAAATTGTTCAATCGCTTCTTCGTTTCCACCGGTAAATCGGTCTATCATCGGTGTTTGAATTACCCCCGGGCATACCACATTTACGCGTAACCCTTGTTGTGCAAAATCCAAAGCTACATTTTTAGTAAGCCCCACCAAACCGTGTTTAGAGGCAACATAAGCGGGCATACCTTGAAAACCCACCAAGCCCGCAATGGAGGCATTATTAACAATAGCGCCTTTACCTTGTTTTAGTATTTCCGGTATTTGATATTTCATACAATACCAAGCACCGGTAAGGTTTATGCCAATTACTTTTTCCCAGTTTTCATTGGTACACACGGGTGCCGCTCCGGGTTCGCCTTCCACTCCGGCATTATTAAAAGCATAATCCAATCTGCCGAAATGCCGTATTGCGGTTTGTACCATTGCCTTAACATCCTCTTCCTTCGATACGTCACAAAGGACAAAAACGGCTTCTCCACCCATTTCATGAATAATACGAACGGTTTCAATATCCTCTTTCCAATCCGATAATACTACTTTTGCGCCTCTTTGTGCAAATGCAATAGCGGTTGCTTTACCTATACCGTAACTGCTGCCTGTTACTAAAGCAACATTGTTTTTAAAGATTTGTTCCATACTAATGTTACTATAAAAGTTAAGAGATTATGGTTTTGTGAAATTAGGACGTAAAGAATAATAATTACTATAAATTTCTTTCCTACTTCAGTTATGAAACGCAAAAAAACAAAATAAGTTTCTATTTTATCAAATGTAATGCAGTATTATAATCGTTATCATACGGTAATATATCATATTCCACTACGTATATCGTATCCGTATCGGTTTATACGATAGTATTATGGAGTATGATTATTTGTCGATTTTAAAATGGCAAAAGCCGATAGAATGGCTTCCTTGCTTGTTCTTATCTCATGATATACATTAAGCAAGGTAGATGCTTCCAAATCGGAAATACGATTACTTTTAATATGTACGATTGTTAATGCCTGTGCTTCTTTTTCTTCATCGGCTATCATTGTTTGATAAGCAGTGTTATCCCAATGTGATAAAGGTGACATTTTTTGTATGTAGTTTTCAAAATCAAGCCACTGTTTTTCGATAATAGTTTTTTGTTCTTGTATTACATCATTAACCGAGGCTTCAAATTCCTTAAAATTGTGTGCAATGTTTTTCATTGCTTTTGCGGCGTTGATAGCATATCGTAGGGCTGTAATGTACGGCATCATTATTTGGGCATCGTATTCGCCTAAACTTTCACCCTGTACCCGTACATAGTACTCCAATATATCACCTTCCGTTTTTTTAAGGCGCACATACTCGTCTTCGATATTTGTTCCTATGGCTGTAAAGGATTTTAACGTTACTAAAACTCCCGCCTCCTGAGTATGTTCCGGGGCAACAATTCTCCTATTAAAATGTTGTATTTTTTCTAATAAATGCAATACCTCATCTTTTAGTGCATCGCCTGCCAATACGGGCAAAACCGGAAGCTCACGACTGATATAGGAACCGCCATCGGTACCTTTTGCACCGATTCTTTTCTCTATCCATTTGGAAAATACTCCCAGCAAAGGAATAAAGAGTATAATGGAAGAAATATTAATGGTGCTTTGGAAAAAAGCCAATGCTATTAGGGTATCGGTAATACCTATGATATTCTGAATAAAGTATATAATCCAATGGAGAAAAGCATATGCTAAAATGGTGGTAAATACATTAAACCCAAAATTACCCCATGCGGTACGTTTTTTTTCCACCGAGCCCTTTGCACCCCATAATAAGGTTTTGAGCGTGGTGCCTACTTCCGAACCGATGACAATAGCCGCCGCCGAAGGGAAATCAATAACTCCGGAATGTAATGCCGTAAGTGCGATGGCAACGGTGGCGGAACTTGCCTGAATAATAGTTGTTAGCACAAAGCCGATCAATACAAATACCAATGTGCCTTGTTGGGTAAACGGCGTTATATCAAATGAGCCGCCCAGTATTTGCCCGCCTTCTTTCATATATCCTAAACCGAGGAATAAAATTCCCAGTGAAAGAAAAAAGGAAAAAAAGTAGTTGAGATTGCGTCGGTTTTTAAACAGAAACTTAAAAATGGCACTTACGGCTATAAACGGTAAAGCATAGGTAATTACATCCAGTTCAAAACCGATAAGAACAACCAACCATGCCGTTACAGTTGTCCCTACATTAGCTCCGAGCAAAACGCCCGTTGCATTCCGAAAGGTAATAATACCGGATTCGACAAATGCAAGTACAATAAGCGATACCACCGTACTGCTTTGTACAATACTGGTAATAATAGCACCGCCTGTTACGGATTTAAAAAGACTTTGCGTATGTTTTTTGAGAAACAGCTTTGTCGATCTTCCGGAAACACTTTTTAAAACGGATTCCAACAGACTCATT
>JALHLL010000196.1 GCA_022844575.1 bacterium | reverse complement strand
TCTATCCTGAAGGGTTTGGCCGATAATCCGAATATGATAAGTAAAGCCGTATTGGAATCCGCGAAATATACTTTGGAAAAGGTGGAACAGGGCGTACCATTTGAATCTCCGGCGGTAGGTGACTTGAGAGAATTTAATGATTATGGATTCTTTCTGTATAATATTAACCGAATGTCTCATCCGGGCGATGTAGAGTATATAAGCGTAATAGGAAAAGTTGACTTTCTCGATGGGGTAGGTTCTATTAACTCAACATTACAAGAAATAATTAGAAGAGGGCTGGATGTGATTGGCAAAGGTGGCTCGGCTCTTTTCAAAGAAGGTGATGGGGTCGTAAGTGTTGAGAGTCAGAACATGGCAGAAATCCCATGGTTTAAAGCAGACCGTTCTCGCCAAAAAATTGCTCGTTCTATCGTTCTGAAAACCGTACATCTCGATCATCTGACGAGTAGTAATGAAATTCAACGTTTGTCGCTTGAAGAACAACCTGAGTTAAAAGGCGCGGATTTTCATCAGATGAATGGTAAGGGTGTCTTTATTGTAGATTTCATAGATTATTTGCCTGCCACAAAAACGGCTGTAAAAATAATTGTGAAAAAAGGTGAGAATATTATTTCAAGTCTTGATGTTCCCAAAGATAAAATTAAACTTATACGTAAAAGAGACGGGAGGGTCGTTTTAAGGGCAATATATGAACACCCTGATAATGCTGATTGGATGAAGGATTTGGTATTCGATTATACAATCACTAACTCGTTTGGTAATAGTGTTAATTCTTCTAAAATTTGGGATGCCGAGCAATAAACAATACGGTCAAATAAACAACATCAATTCTTCGCTTTCGGGTTTTAATCGAATGAATGAGTGATATCTCATTCCCAATTTTTCCAACAGTGCGATTGACCTTTTATTATCGCTTCTTGTAATGGCTACAATAGTTTTAATATCGAGTATATGTTTCCCGTAAATGATGGTTGAAGCAGCAATTTCCACCCCATATCCCTTGCCTTCATATTCAGGTAATAAAGCAAAACCTATATCCACATTTTCAAGTGCATCGCGTTTTAATAAACCACACATTCCAATAGGGATATTCCTCTCCTTTTTCTCAACCAACCATAATCCGAAACCCTTTTCCCTATAACTTTGTATAAGCCCTTTTTCTATATACTGGCGTGCGTGGTCGGTATTTTTTACACTTTTATTACCAATAAATTGTAACCATGAAGGAGAACACATGAGTGAGAGCAGAAATTCATCATCTTCAATCGTAAATTCTCTGAGAATTAAATGTTTTGTCTCAAGAATTTTGTTCATCCAAAAATCCTTCGGATAATTTTTGTTGTAATTTATTACCAATGAGCATGCGAGCATCATTTGATAATAAACCGAGACCTATAAGGGATTGGCGGAACTCATAGGCTTTACTTAATGAAAATGTACCACCGCTCATAGCCCATACTAAAAAAATTCCGTCAGAAATACCCGATTCGAGAAGCGTAAATGATTGGGCATCAACACTATTGAAAAACTCCGAATTCACCATTTCTTTTGTAATTGTATTTCCGTATCCCACCAACTCGGTTTGCAGAATTCTTACTCTTTGCAAAAATCGATCATCTTCCGAACGTAAGGCATGAGCCCAAAATTCGAGAAGTAATGGTGCATGATTAATATGTGACGTATAAAATTCAACTGCGGATATTCTTATCGCATCGGTACGTTCCAAAGCATCCTCTGCCTCGGAAAATCGTTTATTCAATGATTGCTCATAAGCACTTATCCATGAATCGTAAATGGCAAGAAATAAGTCTTCTTTTGTGGCAAAATACTCGTAAAGCGTACCTTTAGCAACACCCGCTGAAGTAGCGATTTCTTGCATTCGAGTAGCGTGGAATCCCTTTTTTGTAAAAACATCGGCAGCTACAGCTATAAGCTGTTTTTTCTTTTTTTCCTTATCAACTATAATAGGCATTGTTCTATAAAAAAAGAATGGACTGCTTTTGAATGCAGTCCATAGTTTATATATACATCAAATCTTAGTGTACAATTTTCAGAGTAGTGACATCAGTATAGTTTTTTACATCCATTTTGATAAAATATGTACCCTGAGGCAATTTTGAAACATCAATTCTTAACTCATGCAAACCTGCATCCAATTCAGCATTAAGTAAAGTTTGAATTCTATTGCCTTGAATATCCGTTAATTGCAAATACACAAAAGCCGATGATGGAATTGAGAACTCCAACATGGTACTTTGTGACGTTATCGAAGGTTTGCACCTTGATAAGTACAAATTCGGAATACCCGAAACGGAATTATCATGGATCGCTGATGGCATTGTGAAAAGCGGTAATGCAGCAAATTCCTTATCTAAGAATATGGAACGAACATTATTACCTTGTGCACCGAACCATTGCAATAATGCTGCAGCATAAACTTGCCGATAATCAAATTGCATGATAATATCACCGCGTTCATCAAGTTCATCTTTTTTAAGTGATGGTGCGGAACCAAATACTTGTCCACCTTGCACACCTTTTCCAAACACGAAAAGGGGAGCGGCAGCACCATGATCCGTTCCGGCACTACCGTTTTCTTGCACTCTTCTACCAAATTCAGAAAAAGTCATTCCCGCAACTCTATCGGCATGTCCTAATTTCTCGATATCTTTCATAAATGCCGAAACGGCACCCGAAAGCTCAGTAAGAAGTCTTGAATGTTCTCCGTTTGCCCCGCCTTGTTGAATATGGGTATCGAAACCTCCTATAGAAACAAGGTAAAATCTTGTTTTTAATCCACCGGCTATCAATTGCGCAACAATCTTCAGACGGCGTGCTAAGTCCGTATCGGGATAAGCCGTTTTACTTTTTGCATCATATTCTTTTTCTCCGGTATCACCTGCTTTTTTAATAATACCCGAATAAGTTTGTGCCGATCGTTGAATTGCATTGATAAATGCGAGCTCTTTTCCGGCAGGGGTATCAGGATATGTATTGCCGTCCGAACCACCGCCTTGAGAATCACGAACCAAATTATAGAATTCTTCCGGCGAACGAAATGTGATACCCGCAGCACCCTTGGAACTTTGGAACGATAAGGAAAGAGAAGTTCCGATTTGCACAGCCATAGGATGTTCAGGCATTTCGGTAGGGAAGTTTTGAGGTAATAGTGCCTCAAGATAACGCCCCACCCATCCGGTGCTTTTAAAAACTTCTGCATCGGTGGCAGTCATCCATATATCAGTTCCACGGAAATGCGAACGATTCGGATTAGGATATGTGACACTTTGCACAATGGAAAGTTGTCCCTTATCATATAAGTCCTTCATGCCGGAAAGAGCCGGATGCAATCCTAAGGTACTGTTAATAGGTAATGCTTCATTCTTTTTGATTGCAATTGAGGGGCGAGCATTATAATAAAGCCCGTCTTCGATGGGTATAACTGTATTAAGCCCGTCATTGCCGCCATTTAACTGAATCAAAACAATGACTCTATCACTTTCTTCAGCTAATTGTGCCGCCGAGTTTAACTCGGGAGCATTAGCAAGCGCCTCAATCGTTACGGAACCTATAGCAGTCGGTATTGTTGCAATTGCCAAACCCGAAGCTGCACCGCTTTGTAAAAATTTTCTGCGTTTCATAGTTTTTTTCCTCAGCTTTAGTTTGCAATTACATAAGTTGAAATTCGGGCAGTTGCATAATCTCACGAAGTAGCAAATTCAATTTTGCTTCTTTGTTGGCATCTTGAGCCGTAATAAGCCAATCGTAACCTCCGAATATGTCATCCACCCATCCGTTAACAAGTTTCTGTGATAACTCAAAAGGGATTATATAAGAACTTACCGCTTTAATGACTTGTTCGGCAGTTATTGCGTCAGGAAAATTCTTCATAAACTCAAGAACGTTTATCTTTAACTCAGGCGCATTCTGACCATCATATGTCTTGCCGTCAATAATTCCGTTTGTAAACTTCTGGCGCGTCGGTAACGTTGTTGTCGTTATCCAATTATGATGCATTTTAAAGCCCTCAACATCAGGCGGATTCAGCAAATCGAGGTTTAAAATTGTCATCGTATTGAGTGCGTAATCAGGTTTAATCGAGTTAGCTGATAGTAAACGCACCGTTCCTATCACTAAATCCAATGGCGATTTGATCATTGAGCCGTAAAACTGCTCATCGAAAAAATGCTGAGACGTTAAGAGTGTCAGAAGAATCGGTTTTAACTCATACTGTGAATTTATAATTAATTCCGATAATGAGTTAACAAAATTCTGATCCGGTTCGTGGTACACAAAAAATTGATATAATCTTTTGGCAAAGAATCCGGCACAAGCAGGTTTTTTGAAAATAATATCAACGATATCATCACTATTGAAATTACCTTTTTCGGAGAGAAAGTCTTTTTCTTGAGAATCCCATCTGGAGGAACGCCATTCGGAACTTAGACCACTTATTTGCCATCCGGTTAATGCCCTCGCCGATTCAACAACATCTTTTTCCGTATAATTTCCGATGCCGAGAGCATACAACTCCAGTAATTCTCTTGCAAAATTCTCATTCGGATTTCCTACAACGCTTGCTCCATTATCTAAATAAATAAGCATTGCAGGATCACGTACTATCGCTTTTATTAACGTTTTAATATTTCCGAATGCCATTCTATCCTTATGTTCAGCAGGTTTCCAAGGGTTTGTTATCGTTTTAGGATTGCGCCGGAAAATATCATTTTGCCAATACATAAACTGTGAATAATAGACTTTGTCTTCTTCGGATGTCAGTAAATTGTGCCAGAAGAATGTCATTTTCTCCTGCAACTGATTTGTTCCCGTCATCATCTGATTAAACCACCAACGTCTTGTTTCAAGAATTTGATTTCGGTTTAATGCCTGATTGTTAACGGGAGGTGTATTTGCCCAACTTGGTTGTTGAGGCATTTCACTCTCAAGAGGATTAAGCATTGACTCAACAATTTGTCGTGCTGTTTTCCCTATCGATTTTTCAACTAAAGATGGAGTAAACTGAAACCCGGTTCTCCGCAAAAGATGTTCTGCGGATTTGCGGTTGAGTGGTACAGTGTATTCCTCCAAACCTGCTTGTGATACAATAGGTTGTGAACTCATTACCTTTTCAAGAGGGGAGGAATGATTGTTCACATTAGCTTGAAGTGTTAAGAAGGAACGGCGATCCATAATGATCTCTCCCTAATATGTCAAAATGTATGGATACGATGATGTGTAAACTACCATTAATTTTATTAACTGCAAAGAAAAAGTGTACTTAAAACCATAACAAACTTTTGCGAACTTGGGTTACGAATCATATTAATGTTCTTATAAGTAAATAAGAGCGGTCATTGGTTCGTATTTTTGTATAACTCTTATAAAGTGCGAGAATGAATCATCACTTAAAAATAGGTAATATAGAAGTTGAAAACGGGGTTTTACTTGCTCCGATGGAAGATATTACCGATTTACCCTTTAGGGTAATTTGTAAACGCCAGGGGGCGGATATAGTCTATACCGAGTTTATTTCGTCCGATGGTCTTGTCCGTGATGCAAAACGTTCCATGCAAAAACTTACTTTAGCAGAGGAAGAACACCCTGTCTCCATACAGATTTTCGGCGGCGATATGGAGGTTATGAAGTTAGCTGCGCGAAAAGCCGAGGAATCAGGACCGGATTTTATTGATATAAACTGTGGATGTTGGGTAAAAAATGTAGTTGTAAGGAATGCCGGAGCTGCATTACTTAAAGACCCGCCGCTTATGGCGCAAATGACAAAAACTCTGGTAAACGAAGTATCATTACCCGTAACTGTAAAAACACGTTTAGGTTGGTCGAAAGATGAAATAGTTATAATAGATGTGGCAAAACGTTTGGAAGATGCCGGAGCGGCAGCAATTACGGTTCATTGCAGAACACGTGATATGGGGCATGGTGGCGAGGCAGACTGGATGTGGATTCCTAAGATTAGAGAAGCAGTAAACATTCCGGTAATTCTTAACGGCGATGTAGAAAATCCGGAAGACGTTGTCGAGGCATTTAATCTGACTGGTTGTAATGCGGTAATGATCGGACGGGCGGCTATAGGAAACCCTTTTGTTTTCCGCCAAGCGAAAGAAATGATAAAGTATGGTAAGGTAATCAGCTTGCCGACGCCTATTGAGCGTATAGAAATTTGCCTCGATCATTTGCGTGTGTCGGTACGTCATAAAGGAAATGAGAGAAAAGCTGTCATAGAGTTCAGAAAATTTTATGCAGGATATTTAAGGGGGTTGTGGAATGCAACATCCGTTAAACAACAGCTGCAGCAAACGGATACACTCTCGGCTGCGGAGGATATGTTATATGCATATTATGAACTTTTAAATAATCGTCTTGAATCGGTTGAAGTAGAACCAATTGTAGAAACTGTGAATTAATATTTTATGGCTAAGAGAATCTCAAAGAAAATACAGAACGAAGAAGTAAACGTATCTTTACCGACATTCAATACGAATTCTGATAATTCAGAAAATGAGTTTTCGAATAAAGAGACTTTGCCCGCTAAAAGCACAAAAACGGTTAAAAGAAATCCTAAAA
>JALHLL010000195.1 GCA_022844575.1 bacterium | reverse complement strand
GAAGCTTGTAATTATGATATTTCATGAAAAACTCCGTTAAGTTCTATACAAATCTAAATATAATTACCTGATAATTAACAAGTTAATTTATAGAACCGCCCTTAAGAAAATATCTTTTGTAATTCCTTGTCATTTGCATCGGCCAGCCACAAATTCTCAATTGACAATTCTTTAAGTTTGCCAATGTTTTTAGCTGAAACGGACATATGTAAAGATTTCTCGTCCTTATTAAAGTCGTTCAAATCTGTAATGTATTCCTTTGGTTTTTCAGGTAGATTGCCAGTCATTATCGTCAATTATAGTTAAGTGTAAGGTTCTCAATTTGGTTAATCATGGATTTAAAATACGAAATTATTGAAAGAAATTTACGCACAAAAGTACACTCTTCTCAAAACACTATTCAGATTCATGTTAGTCTCTAATCAGTCGCATTGCTTAGTTGATAATTTCTCCCTTATTGGTTTCTAACTTTTCGCGGAATTTCTGAATCTCTTCGGGTGCATATCGTACCCATTCCGTTACTTCGCCGATAATGTAAAGCGGGGATGCGGTTTGTATAGATGTATGGTAACTACGGACTTATACATATTATTAATATTGCCGATAATATCTTTTGTCAGCGGTAAAGCTTCGCTATCTTCAATGGCATAGATGAAAAGAACCTACGAAAAAACTATCAATATCACCGATAAACCAATCCACGGGAGCAAACTATAAAATATGTTCTTTCCCCGACGGGGAAGGTTAAGATGGGACTAATACTCGAAACAATGTCATTCTGAACGGAGTGAAGAATCTATCTGCTCAGGTTCTTCGTCTCACTCAGAATGACATGTAAATTCAGCCCCTCTACATCTTCCCATGGGGAGACTTTTGATGATTTTTCTATTGAATTTATTTCCCTTCCATTTAGGGAAGAGACTAATGGATGGGCAGTCCAAGCAGCTCAATAATATCAGAAGGTAGGCGTTGAGAATGTATGTACTACACAGATAGGTAATTCCTTTACAGCTTCACTATCGTAAAGGTTTTATTTCCTATGTTTACAAAGTAACAACCTGAAGTTATAGCCGATATATCAATCTTTTCGCGGCACTCAGATTGAATAACTTTTACACCCAATACAGAATAAATCTCGATTGTATCGAATTTATAGTGTGAGTGTATTGTTATATATTCTGTAACAGGATTGGGTGAGATAAAAAGATCCGTAATACTCTCATTATCCGTAGCTGCTGTTTCTCTGTTAAATTGATACGCTCCCGCATCGATTATACCTCCTGTTCTTTTGTTACCCTCAATATCAATATCGGGCGCTAGTTCCGAACTACCGTAGCTTATTGCCTTGCAATCCGGTCTTAAATGAAAATCCAGCTGTGAGTAATTAATAAAATAAGAGCTAAATTCATCGAGATTATTTTTTAATACAATGTTGTGATCAACCTCACCGGAGTTTTGTTTTATTTGAAGTGACGTTGTGATATTATTTCTGATGATATTTCCATGACTTACCGAACCGTTTTTATGCGGGTTAATCGCTATCCACGGAGGTCCCGATTTATCGGCAGGATTTCTTGGTATTACGGTATTATTGATGATTGTGCAGTTTATAGCCCCGTACAATGAAATTCCATGCCATGTTTCGGAGCAGATTACATTGTTTTCTATAAGAAAATCTTTATAAAAACCGTCAAAACATCCTATCCCTTGTAAATTTCCACCCGTTAACCGATTACGTTCATCTGCGTAAATTACTATTGTATTTCCCCTAAGTATAACACCATGTACGGTGTCTTTTCCTACTACTCCATTGGCTAATGACCATGACTGAAATCCATCATGATGATTGGCATTTACCGCTATGCAACCTCTTATAGTATTGTATTGATATGTGCAGTAATCACCCAGCCCTCTCATACCATCGCCAATAAAATTTTCTACCCTATTATTTTCGACCGTGCAGGAATCGGCACTTGCTTGGATACCGAAATTTACGTTTTTTATTGTGCAACGTTTGGCGGCACATCGGGTGCCTCGTAAAAATATGCCGTCCCATGCTTTTGCATTCCATGTTGTACTATCCCAATCGGTATTATCCTCGATTGAAAACCCGAAACAACTATCGGCGGTACATTGGTATGTATCTGTCTGAAAATAAATAAAGAAATTTTTATTGATATCATTATTAAATGTCGGACTAAAGTTTAATCCTTTTATATACCATCCTGAACACTTTTTCAAATTGATGAGTGATAACTGTGGATAAGAATTTTTGACCGCCACTATGGTTATGTTTTTACTTAAGTCCGAACCGACTATATTTACTCGTCCGTGGTACCCGGAATGTAAAAACAAAGTATCGTTTGTGGAGATTGGAGCATTCGGCTTTGTAGGACTTGCCAATTTATTCGTTAAAAAAACGGAATCAAGGCGGCTCCACGGAGATTGCTCAGAACCATTGTTGGACATTTTACCATGATCGGGATCAACCCAAAATGTTTCGGCATTTGCCGTTGTACTGATAAGTAGGAGAAGAAAAAGTACTACTAACGGTTTTTGTTTTTCAGAATGTATCATAAAGCATTATTTCAATTTGAAATGTTTTGTACGGTAACCATAATAATGAAAAGGTTTATACCCGATTATACTAACGCTTACTCATCCAATGTGACCAAGTTCGTACTTTTTACAGTATCCACGTTCAACATTATTACAAATGTCACTTGTGGTACGGTAAAAAGCCGTAAGCACCGTATTCGTTACGTAAGAAAGTAAGTTAGTACAATTGGAATAGATTTCAATCGGAATCTCTATATGTTTTTTGTCGGGTACGTTTTCTCGCATAATCGAACAAACATAAGTTTTACTTATTGCATAGTATTATAACATTCATTTCCGCCATTATGAACTAAATAAAGAATCTATCTCCCTTCATCCTATAGATGCCCTCGCATAACTACTACCGTATATGCTTTCACAGATAAGATTCCTTGCTTCCCATTTTTAGAAGTGGATGGGTATGAACACACATCTATAATAATATTCCTTTGTATTTTACAATCACTTTATCGTTAATAGGGGATAGTGTTATGCGATACATTGTGTTATTTCTGTTTTGTAGCGGTACTTTATACTCACAGTTAGTATCTCCGCTTTCTATTCCGTTACCATCGGAGTCAATGCCCTCTTGGTGCAGATATTTATATGAAGAACCCCTTAATATTCGTGCATTAGATAGTGCATATACAGAGTATTATGCAAATCAACAATTCATAAAGAACAACTATACCCGATACTATAAACGCCTGCGTGCCATAGCACAACAATACCTTACACAGGAAGGTTTAGTCCGTCCGAAAAAGGAATCCGATTCATTCAGTCCTGCCCTGAAAGAAAAGCAAGAGTCGAAGCAAGCGGGCGAAGTGTTATGGAAAGCAATAGGTCCGCATGAAACATATTTTTCCCCCGGTGCGGAGGGCTTAGGTGCTTTATGCCCATGGCAAGCGAATATCTATGCTATTGATATTTCACCATCGAATCCGAATGTACTCTATGCTATGGGAGAAACGGGCGGCTTGTTTAAGACAACGAATAAAGGTATGCAGTGGACTCAGCTTGAATCGGGCGTAAATTCCAATGGCGAGGCAGTAGCCATACATCCGGCAAATTCCGAGATATGTTTTATTGGTGTTAATGGCGGCATACTCCGCACAGGAAATGGTGGCAAAACATGGTCATTTGTCTGGCAATTGCCGGATGTGTGGATTTATGAAATAAAAATACATTCATCGAATGTGCAGCTTATACTTGCGGGAACCAATAAGGGCTTATATCGCAGCACTAATGGCGGCACTTCATGGACGCAAATACTTACCAATACCGTATGTGATATTGAGTTGAATCCGACCAATAATAATATGTGCTATGCCATGCAATTAGACCCTAAAACTAATCGTTATGAGTTTTGGAAGTCAGCGGATGGAGGTGCAACGTTTAATGTAAAAAAATCCGGCTGGTTAAATACAATTCCGAGTAGCGGTGCGGGTAGAATGACGGTCACGCCTGCCGACACAAAACGTATCTATGCCATTCTGCTCACTGATTCGGCAAAACCCTATTTGCTGCGAAGTAATGATAATGGCGATACATGGACTACGGCAGCAATAGGCACGACAAAGGAATTTCCTATGAATAATGGTCAGGGTTTTTATGATTTGGGAATTGCCGCTTCGCATACCAATGCCGATGGTGTAATTGTCGGCACACAAACTACCTATCGCTCGATTGATGGTGGAAAAACATTCACGGCACTTGGCGGATATGCCGGACCCTTCCCTATTCATCCCGATTTGCAAGATGTAAAATGTAATGGTAAAGATACATGGATAGCCACCGATGGCGGTATAACACTTTCTTCCGATTTTTTTGCTGAAACGAAAAATGCGGAAGCGCGTACCGTCGGATTAAACGGTGCGGATTTTTGGGGATTTGACTCCGGTTGGAATGAAGATGTACTTGTCGGTGGCAGATACCACAATGGTAATACCGCTTGGTTTGAAAATTACGGAACGAAATATTATCGTATGGGTGGTGGTGAAGCACCTACCGGATATGTGAACCCGATAAGAAACCGTCAAATGTTTTTTTCTGATATAGGTGCTTATACCATTTCCACCGATATAAACAGCAAGATTATTTCCAATCCCGTGAGCAAATTTCCGAATGAAAGTTATTATGCCATGGAATATGGTTCCATGGTATGGGATCCACGATGTTATAATATAGTGTGGATTGGTAAGGGTAATACACTGTGGAAAAGCACGAATAATGCTCAATCGTATGATTCCGTTTTTGCTTCACCCGATAAAGCGGCGGTATTAGAGCATATTGTTATTGCGCGCAGCAATCCGAATATTATGTATATGACACAACGCAGTAATTCACTGTGGGATGGAAAAATCTGGAAAACAACGGATGCCGGTATTACTTGGCGCGAAACAGCTATTCCAGCCGGTACGAACGGAGGTGAACGAAGAGTAAGTAAAATAACCGTCAGCGGAAATAATGAAAGAGAATTATGGGTTACATATCGCGCAGGAAGTAAAAGTAATAAAGTATTCCGAAGCACCAATGGCGGCGATACTTGGACGAATATAACCACTCCTACGATAGAGAATGAAGTAATAAGTGATATTATACATCAGTTGGGCACTAATGGCGGTGTATATATATCATGCGATAGGGGGAAAGTATTTTATCGAAATAATACCATGCCCGATTGGGTATTACATGGTAGCGGATTGCCTTATGCACATTTTACTCGGGCATTAAAACCATTTTATCGTGATAATAAATTGCGTAGCGGTTCTTCGATGGGAATTTGGGAAATTCCCCTTTATGAGCATAGCAGACCGCTTGCCCAGCCGAGTGTAAATAAATTCACAACCCGGTGTGAACGTGATACATTCTATTTTGATGATTATTCCGTTTTGGAACGCGCCAATGCTCAGTGGTCATGGTCTTTTCCCGGAGCCACGTATGTAAGTGATAATAAAATACGTAATCCGAAAGTGTTATATGGCAAAGAGGGTGTTTATACGGTAACACTCACGGTAAAAAATGATTATGGCACGGATACCTATACAAATAAAACATTTATCGAAGTATTACCTTTGGAGTGCGGCATTGATACTGTAGCCGATAAAACTCTTTCACTTAGTACATTAACCGATGTTGCGACAATTCCTGCTATTCCCGCATTAAAAAATGCACAAGGATTTACCGCAACAATGTGGTTAAAACTCGATTCTATTCAATATTCATTTTCACAATTACTCTCAAATTGGTCAAGTGATGTCGGCTTTTCCTTTGGTTTTTCTTTTCAGGGTTATCGTCAAAATACTAATATGACATTTTACTGGAAAAATGTCCCCTATCAATTAACATCGGCATTTAATTTACCTATCGGCGATTGGGTTCATGTGGCAATATCGGTAGATACGAATAAAGTGACTTTATGGATGAACGGAGAGCCGTGGGTATACAAAAACATAAATGCGAATTTTAAGAATTTTGATTTATCATCAACTCCATGGGAAATTGGCGGAGGATTGCCCGGACAAGGCGGCAATTACCGCGGACAAGTGGAAGAACTGCGTTTATATAATCGAACTTTCACAACGGATGAAATTCGTAAAATTATGCACCTTACAGAACACAGCCCCAATCCCTCACTTGTCGCATATTATCAATTTAATGAAAGCTCCAATGCAAGTTTCTATAATCGTACCGGAGCAGTACATGCCATCAATGGCGGCGGTGTACTTATACCCTCAACGGCACCTATTGCACGCGGAATATCGGATATTGTCGCTAAAAATGATGAGGGATGGAACTTTCCTACCGTAGGGTTACGTATTCCTGCCTTTAATGTAAATGATACGGATAAGCGCGTACTTGGTGCTTACCGTTTATTTGGTCAACCGGACACGATGCCTACGGTAGCAGGAGCACAAGAATTTACAAGCAGCTATTGGATACTACGCTCATGGGGCAATACAACAGCCCTCGTCACTGATTCGCTTATTTTTACCACAGTAGGA
>JALHLL010000194.1 GCA_022844575.1 bacterium | reverse complement strand
TCTTGTAAAATTCTATGACCTGAATCTACAAATCCTTCATTAACTATTATTCGGCTCCATTCATCAATTGGTTTAAACGATTTGAACTCCGATGTGTCAGTTTCCCATTTGACATTTAGCCCTAAATTGAACACTGTGTGCACCAATGATACGAATGTTCCCATTTCCTCAGTTTTCACATCATGATCCCGTATAATAAAATATCCATTTTTTCTCAAAACTCTGTGAATGGATTTTATGTAATTTATTAACAATTCATCGGAACAGTGGTGTAACCCGATATAACAAGTCACAATATCAAGACTATTATCAGGAATATCATGTGTCGAAATTGGGGCATAATCCTTAATATCTATATAAGTACCTAATATAGTAATTTGGCCTCTTTCAAATATATCACTTAATGAATAGTTTGGTGGAACTTCATTCGTCAAATATATTTCACCGGAAAGTCTTATATGCTTTTTCAATTCGCTAATATATCTACCGGTCGACCCTATCTCCATATAACCTTGCAAATCTTTTCTATCACCAATTAACTGTAGAGTTTGTCGTACAATCTCTTTCTTTTGTTTTTTTAACGAGGGTAAAGCATAGGTAATATCCGAGAATAAGGGTTTTATACTCTTCAATTTTTGTTGAATAGTTTTGTATATCTCCTCATCAGTTCTCTTTTCCTCGGTAACTGAAGAAATCAGATGATGAAATTTATCCTCTGGATACAAACGATATACTACCTGAAGAAAGCGATAAAAAGCATCGCTCCATTTTGAATCATTGAATACTGTTTTAAATATTGATTTCATACTGCTGTCCTACATAATATTTATCCCAAATTATATTTCTGAATTTATACTCAGGATCAAATTTCTTTTTTAGTTTGAATAATTCCATCGCTCGCGGGTACGCTTTGTGGAATTGCACCTCCGTTGCATGCTGTTGATAAGGCAGATAGTAAGAGCCGCCTAATGTAATAACTGAGTCTATTAATTCACGCGTCCATATAGACACTTTCCGTTTTTCCTCATCAGTTGTAGATTGTTTATACCACACCACAAAAGCGAAAACGTCTTCACTTCGAGCCCATGCTAATAAAGAACCCTTGTCCGCTTTTGAATGACGAATTGATATATTAATTACATTCACATTGAAACGAGTAAATATCTCGGTCATTAAGCCAACAAATTGCTCAAGTTTTTCGATTTCAACAAAATACTCCTGCAACACATATGTACTCTTTTTTCTGGAATTCGGCTCAAGTTCAAGAACATCATACCCGGCTTCATAGTTACGCCAATGGACTCTTTTAAGTTTATAGTATAGTGGGTCAATTATAAACTCCCGTCTCCATTTTCCAAAATTACTACGACCGAATGCACCGATAAAATATCTTTCTATAGGATATGCAGAAGCCAGCGGAATCAATTTAGTTTTTGTTGTCGGGTTATCATTCGTCACTACCCAACTTACAGCTCTTACATTTTTGTTTTTTGGCGGGTAAATATCCGCATTATGGAAAACTACACTTTTATTATGATTAATGCCATCAACAAAATACTTTTTGTATTCCTCAAGTTTCATTTTTTTTTGTAAACGTTTTACACGAACATTTTCAACTAATTCAAGCTCAACATTTACAATAATAGCAACTGCATTATAGCAGCCAATACACGCATAAAACAACTCGGCATTATTTGTAGGACTTGTGTGAACAAGTTCACCGTTAGAAAGCATAACATCCAAGGAAATTACCGAGAGAATTATGGGACCAAGACCAATGTAACGACCATGACAATTTACGCTCAATGAACCACCGACCGTAAAATTGGCATAGGTTTGCATAATTTTTATACTTAATCCGTAATTATCAATATGACGTTGTATGTCACACCATCTGATACCAGCTTGAACCTTTATCCTTTGTTCATCAACTGAAAAATCAAGTATTTTGTTCAAACACTTCATGCTTATGTGTACGCTTCCGGGGCTTGCTGTCTGACCGCCCATACTAAACCTCCCACCTCCGATGCTGATTGCTTCTGATTTCCTAACAATATTTTGTAATTCTTCAGTTGAGCATGGTGTTTCAACATTTGCGACAATAACAGGATTCAATTGAGAAACATCGTTGACTATACATTCAGTACTTATTGAATTATGAAATGGCTTAGGATCCGGATTTCGGAAATAATCGGAAGCAGTCCCTTGAACTAATCCGTACATATTTGTACTTTTCGACCCTTTTCGAATGTATAGAATAAAAAGTAGGAACAAAGGACCAAGCACAGGTAGTATAACCATTAATAGCCATAATCCTTTCAAATTGCAATCATGTAACCTTTTTGCTCCGGTAGCTATAAGCGCCCAAAAAAAGCACCGGATATATTATTAATGTAGCCGATTCTGTGAAAAGTGTTTCAATCAAATAGTAGAGGATATAAAAACTTGACCATATGAATGCTGTTGCTACTAAATATGTAGAACGGTTGATTCGCCCTTTAAAAGTGAATAACAAATAACTTACCGGCAATTTTTCTTTGAAATCCATTGTATAATATTCTAATAATAGTAGGAATTTTTCTGTCCTGTTTTGTACTTACTCGAAATAAGGGATTATGATAATGTTCCTTATCAGCATGACTACATGAATCGATATTCTTTATATTAGTTTTTTGAAGCACGTTATACTTAGCTGTTTATGTATGCGTGACATCTAAGAACTCAGAACTTTCCCATGAAGCAGTTGGTTTAAGAACTTACATAATCTTCATACTCTTCAATATCTCCTTAGCAATAGACTTTCTCGCATTATCGAACATAATTGCGGTTTCATTATCATTTAATTCTTCACCGTCAATCTGTACACAATTCGCAAAATAATACACATTATCCTTAGTTTGTATATACCCTATATACCAACCTATATCTTTTTTACCCTGTGCCCCCCACCCTGTTTTCGCTCTTAGTATATAACCTAATGTATCTGCTTCAACCATAATTTTCTTGACTATATCAATACTTCTTTTTGAAAAGGGTAATTTCTCATTATTCAACCTCTGTAAAAAATCCACTTGTTGAAGCGGAGAAACTCTCAAACTACCTTCCAACCAAAATCTATCAATTCCGCCGGTCGTATCCATATTTCCATATTCAGACATATCTATCCAATATTTCATTTTTTCCTTTCCGACTCGCCGCGCCAATTCCTGATAATACCAAACGGTCGAATTCTTAAAAGCGGATTTCAAATCGTGGTCATTATCCCATACTTTATTTCGCCGGACACTATCCCAAGCTATAATAAAATTCTCATCTTTAATTACTCCTGTTTCCAATCCTATAAGCGAATTGCAAATTTTGAATGTTGATGCGGGTATAAACGGCATGGTAAATTGTTGTTCATTAAATACGGTATAAGAATTTTTATTTTCATCGTATAATACAAATGAACCTTGTATCCCATATTGTTCATAATACTTTTTCCATTCATTATTTGCCTCCACCTTCGGTCTTTTATGACATCCTGAAAACAGTAGAAAAAACGATAAAATTGATAAAAAGTATCTGGATTGCATCATTCTATGTGTATTGATATGTAACGTTAGTATGTAGCAATATAGTAAATACTTATTTCAATCTGTTCAGTCATGTTCAATTTTTTGAGCATGGTGAATGAACAAAGCAAGCACTTCTTGATACCGACGGCGTTTACTTCCGTATTTTTGTATAAATTCTATCAGTATAAGGTAAAGCATGGCTTTTTCACGATCACGCCGATCACAATCTACAGGAAATTATTCCAAACAATCACGCGGACAAACAAGAAGAAAAGATGAAACTTCTGAAGACAATCCGACGGGTGCGAAAAGCACGAGAAGCCGTAAACCTTTCCCAAAGACCGGTGTAAACTCCAATAGAAAATTTTCCGGCTCCTCAACACGAGGAAGTTCACAAAACAGACGCACAGGCAATAGCCCACGATCGAAGGATTATGCCGGCAAAGGTGAGTTTTCGGAACGCAGAGAACGCAATGATGAAGCTGAAAAGCCACGCTCAACGCGCTCATTTATAAGCGAGCGACCAAGAACTTCGAGAAAGAATGAAACCGGAGCACCATATGGATCACGACCAAAAAGCAGAAGCAATACCTATGAACGTTCTGAAACTAAAGCACGTTTCGATAACACTCGTTCACAGATAAGTGAAGGCGGTCGAGCACCAAGAAAACCAAGTAGTGAAAAGACTTACAGAGATAGAGAAAAGTTTAGCGGCAATACGGGTGATCGTACACAACGCGATTCACGCAGCGAAAGACCACGTTCAACTCGTTCGGCTGCAAGCGAGGGTACGCGGACTTATCGAAAACCGAATGCTGAAAAAGCCTATGCACCAAAACAGAAAACATGGGGTGAAAATTCGGTGCGTTCAGCTGCAAGCGAGGGTACACGAACTTATCGAAAACCGAATACTGAAAAAGCCTATGCACCAAAACAGAAAACATGGGGTGAAAATTCGGTGCGTTCAGCTTCGCGCTCTACTTCAGAATACGGTCAAAAATCAAGAGTTAAAACAAGTGGAACTTCAGGTTTCAAAAAAGAAAATATAGAGTTTACCGAAAAGCCCAAAAAATTGAATCGGAATGAGGGTGAAGAACTTAAGCCAACCCGAACTCCCGGAATAAAAAGAGCGGTAAAGGGTACGACTGATTCACGTGTGAACAAAGGGCAAAGTCCAAAACCGACAACTGATAAAAACAAATCCTTAAAAGGACAAAAGCCGATTACACGAAAAACCGAACCCGGTTTAAAAGCAAAAAGCAGAGCTAAGCAAAAAGCAAATAAGGAAAATATCGGAACAAGAGTTAATAAATATCTTGCTGATTCGGGTGTTGGTTCGCGTAGAGCAGTCGAGGAGTTAATAACAAAGGGTGAAGTAAAAATCAATCGTATCGTAGTAACCGACCTTAGTACTCGTATTATGCCCGGTGATTTTGTAACTGTAAAGGGCGAACCGATTACCGATGTGAGAAGATTAATCTATATCCTTCTCAATAAACCTAAGGATGTGATAACGACGGCAGATGATGAATTCGGAAGAAAGACGGTACTCGACCTTATCAAAACAGATAAAAGACTTTTTCCGGTAGGTCGCTTAGACCGTAATACAACTGGCGTTCTCTTACTTACAAATGACGGGGAACTTGCTCATCGACTTACACATCCGAGTTATGCAATACCAAGGGTATATAATGTAACGCTTAATGAACCCCTTGAACATGCTCATGCACGACATATTGCCAAAGGTGTTGTTTTAGACGATGGAGAAGAAACACAACCATGCGAAATATTCATTGACCCTACCGACGGTAGAAAGTTAATTCTTGAATTGCGCGAAGGAAAAAACAGAGAGGTTCGCAGAATCTTTGAAAAATTCGGTTATGATGTCCGCAAATTAGATAGGAAGTTCTTTGCAACACTTTCAACTCGTGGCTTGGCTCGAGGGAAGTACAGAGTGCTTACACGTCGTGAGTTATCGGAATTACGTCAGCTAACGGGTTTGGAATAATAATTGTTTGCAGACAATTCAATTGTTACACGCATATAATACCTAATGGTTTCTGGAGAATATTATGCAAACGGTTTCTTATTACTTTATCATTCTCGTCGTTCTCATCTGTTCGGCTCCGTTTTTATCTGCACAAGATAGTACGGAAACGAACGGAAGGAATGATGGAAGCACATCTATTAATAAAGCACCCGCAGATGGTCTCCCAAATGAAATATTAGATATTACGAGTACATTCTTTAAAGCCGTAATAAAAGGTGATGTCAAAAAAGCCCTTGAGAGATTGCTCAAGGATACGAAAATGGCTGAAAAAGAAGAAACTATGCGAGGACTATTCGAAACGGTAAAAAAGGCAAATGAGATATATGGCGAAATTCGTAACTATGAGATTGTGAGTTATGAAAATGTATCGCCTTCCTTTACACGTTTGCGTTGTATTGCTCTTCACCCAGATTTTCCGATGAGATGGGTTTTTACATTTTATCGTTCACCTGAAAAGGGTTGGGTAACAATTAATGTAAAATTGGACGATGATTCACAGTACTTTTTCTCCGAAGACTAACGTTTATGTTCGATCGGCTTTATGAGTATGCTGTCCGATGGCGTAATAAACGTTTCGATACACAAAAAATAGAAATCTATACATCGGCAATACCGATTATAAGTGTCGGAAACATAACAACCGGCGGAACAGGGAAATCACCCTTTGTTCAGTGCATTGCCCGTCATTATATCAATACACAAAGAAGAGTCGCTATAATAGGCAGGGGATATAAAAGAAAAAGCTCAGGTTTTCTTTTAGTTTCCGACGGGAAAACAATAATAGAAAATGCACAGACCGCAGGCGATGAACTTATGATGCACGCTGTTGCATTGCAAGATGCCATAATTATTGCCGATGAATCACGCACAAGAGCAGTTAAGTGGATTGAACATAATAATGCCGCCGATATTATTATTTTAGATGACGGTTTTCAACATCGTTTTATTAACAGAGATGCTGATATAGTTTTGATTGATTCTAAAACTTTTTCCGAAAGATTAC
>JALHLL010000193.1 GCA_022844575.1 bacterium | reverse complement strand
AGCAATATGGGCAAGACGTGTTTCCGTATAACGCATAGCCGCAGGTGGGTCACCATCCACCGAACCGTAATTACCCTGACCATCCACCAATGTATATCGCATTGACCATTCCTGAGCCAAACGAACCATTGCATCATATACAGAACTATCGCCATGGGGGTGAAACTTACCAAGTACCTCCCCTACAAGACGAGCAGACTTTTTATAAGGACGATTGGGCAATAAACCCAATTCAGACATAGCATAAAGTATTCGACGGTGAACGGGTTTCAAACCATCACGCACATCCGGTAAGGCACGAGAGACTATAACCGACATGGAATAGTCAAGATACGAATCCCGCATCTCTTGTTCCATCATGACCTGCTGGATTCGCTCGGAAGTAATCGCCATAGAGTTGTAACTATCTTAGTTGTGAGTAATACGCTGCACAATGCAGAACGCAAAAATACGGAATTTTAACGCGATAGCCGAATGGATTTTTGCTGATCGCTTTTGTGTCATATCTGCCAAACAATTCATTGTTTAACTGCAGATACTGATTAGATGTGTATGAGTCATTTTCTATGAGTTATGAATGGTTTCGTCTTCTTTCCTCCCCATTGAAACATGTTTCATTCACTTACTGAGTTAAAGGCAGCACGGCTCACCCATCCCACAAAACAAAGTTTGTCCTTCTTAAGCTTGCGGAAGTAGTTCTCTGGATAAAATGTTGTTTTAAGAATCTTATATTTTGCCTCAACTTCAACAAAATACCATGTGTTACTATATGCATCTTTTTGCTCGGCTATTACCCTTACTGGAGTATTTTCCGTTAACACACCAATTCTATTGCCATACTGTTCCAAGAAATCATCATAAGGATAATTTTTGAGAAGAGGGCTTGAGCGTATATGTGCTTTTTTCAGAGTTATATTTTTCACATAAATTTTGTTTAAGAGAGTTTTTGGAAGTTTTGAGTACGATAAAATATTTGATTCAAATTCTTTGGTAAACTTTAATTTGCCACCCGTGATCTGCACACTATATCGATAAAGAAATGTACTCGTCTCTGCGCAACATCCCACATGTTCGATATACATATCTTTCAGAATATTTTTTTCATATACTAATTTACAAGGTCTTCCAAATTCTCTAAGACATTGAGAATACTTTGTGCCATCGTTCAATAGCATAATTATAATAGTTCCCTCGCCTTGAAACTCTCCACAGTAAATAACATCTACATTATTATCACCATTAATATTAACAAAGTGAATACCCTTTAGCATCCTCTGATAATTTTCGTGAGTATCATATTCATCCCACCCTTCAAAGTAGCGTGTTCGATGAAGTGTCCTAACAATTTTTCGTTTTTCTGCTTTTACTTCTTTTTGATTCAAGTCCGGTTTGACTTCAATATCAGCCCATTTGAACGTCATTACTTCATCATAAGGAAAGAGTTCCTGTGAATACAAAAAACCGACATTAACAAAAAAAACACTTATCAATAAAATCAATCTCATCTTTTAGTACTTTCAATTTTTATATATTTAGCCATCACCCACCCTAAAGTTAGACTGGTTTGGATGAAATACCATTTTCTTCCTTTACTATCCTTTTCATCGGCCCAAATCGTTGTTTTCTCTTTGTTAGATAGAGTCCCAATAATATTACCATGGATCTCGTAGTTTTCATCATAAGGTGAGTTTTCTATCTTGGGCGACATCCTAAGTGTCAGCTTTTCAACCGATACATTTCCAAGTTTTGGATTAGGATACAGAGCACTAGGTAGTTTAACCCAACTATAATCTGCACCCGGTTTACAATCAAATCTTAGATTGTTCGCCGAATCGTAAGCAGTGCATACGCCTGCATATACACTAATATCATCACAACATCCACTATGCTCAATATAGAATTCCTTTAGAATTTTACTTTGGATATCCAAGTGCTTTATCTCACCCATATCTTTGTAAACGAATTCATATGAACTCCCTTTATTAAGGAAAATATAAGTTAGAACCCCTTCACCACAATACTCGCCACTATAAATTACATCCAATAAATGATCGCCATTGATATGAACAAAATGCACATAGTCCATAAAATGCTCATACTCAGTAGAATCCCTACCCTCACATAAAAGCAATGAATCTTTGCTATGTATAAAATCAATAATAGCTCGCTTTTCTTCTATTGTAGATGGTAGCTCTACATTCGACCATTGAAAAGCATACAATTTTCTAAGATCAAAGTCTTCAGCTCGTGCATGACCTGAAATACTCAGCAGCAGTATTATTAAAAAAGAATATCTCATTCAAAAAAAACAGTAGTTGCATTCAATATATTTCTTCATCACTTTTTTCTTCGACCTCAATTAATGGGTCGGGTCCCCAGCCGGTTTCACCAATATCACCTTTAGCAAACAGCATTACTAAGAAGTAAAATGGAAGCAGCTGAAACCACCCACTACGACCTAAGTCGTGACATCGTTTTGTATTTTGGGCAAAATAGAACCAATATCCAGGTATGCACCCAATATGATAAAAAACACTATCAACAAGGTTTGTATCCAAATATTCATCAATGTACAGCAATAACATTGCAACTAAAAATGAATAAACAAAGAATATGACATCTGATAGGAAATACTCTCCTCTTGAAATTCTTCCTTCAAATGAAAATGGCTTTCGAAAGTACATAAATCACCTAAAAATTTAATTATTATATGGGCTTTTTTTACGGTTCTATTTTTAAATCAAGTACTCGGCTTAATAATGGGCTCAGTTAAAGATTGACTTTCTGTTATGCTAAAAACAGAGTTTACTATTATTTGTAACTGATTGTTTTCAACTCCTACTCTTTTTGCCCCCCTTTTATGAGATATATATTGATTTTCCCAGCCCATTTGCATAAGCATAATAACTATACAAATTTCGCGGTAACGAATATCAAGCTGCGGTCTCGATAAAATTTTCCCATATCCTTCTATTATCATGCTCGCTGCCAATTCGGGACTAACAGTCATTAAAATTTCTTGCAGTTTTTCATAAACACTACCATATATCAAACGGCATGTTACTTCACCTTTTTTTGCATAACTCTCCACATCATAAACAAATTTATGAACTTGATCTTGTTTCCTACTGTTTTTTAATGTAGTTAGGGCTTCTAAAGCACATGGGAACCCCGCAAAAAGATAGGTCTGTAAGAGTACCTCATACCATTCCTCTATTGTATTTGAATCCTCTATTAACAACTCAGCGAGTAAGTCTTGTTTATTAAGTACTGCGTATAGTGAACCGAGTGCAAAAACCTTCGCTTTCTCCATATTAAATGTATTCATATTCTTTCAATTTTGCGATAAGACTTTTCAAGGCATTTGCTCTATGGCTTATATCATGTTTTGTATCGGTATCAAGCTCGGCAAAGGTTTGTTCATAACCGGTCGGTATAAACATCGGATCATAACCAAAACCATTCATACCTCTCTCCTCACTTATAACAGTACCCTCGCAAATACCTTCAACAATAAAACTACGGATCTCATCGCAAAATGCTAAAGCCGCAACAAACCTTCCTGACGATTGCTGAACTTTTTCTTGAATGATATTTTGTCTTAACAGTTGTCTATTATCATGATCGTTTGCATCATCACCGGCGTAGCGTGCGCTACGAACTCCCGGATTGCCGTCAAGCACATCAACACATAAACCGGAATCATCGGCAAGAACCGGCATACCTGTCAAATCGAAAAGCGTTTTGGCTTTAATAAAGGCATTAGCTTCAAAAGTATCTTCGCATTCGTCTATTTCGGGCAACCGGAAGCCGATATCCTCCGGCAGTAATACTTTTATCGGTAAAGAGTATAATTCAAACAATCGCTCAAATTCCTTGGCTTTATGTTTATTCGAACTTGCAAGTAGAAGGTTCATATTCATCATGTTTTTTACTGCTAAAATACGAAGCATGCCCTTGCTTCGTCATAAAACGAATATTCGGCGTTTCGTAATTTCGTACCGGATTTTTTATCAACGATTTTTTAAAAAGGAAAGACATGGCAATTCGTGTTGCTATTAACGGATTTGGTCGCATCGGACGACTTGTGTTTCGTAGTATGGTCTCTCGTGGCGATACATTCGAAATCGTGGGTATCAATGATTTGACAGATGCGAAAACTTTGGCTTATCTGCTCAAGTATGATTCCGTTCATAAACAATTCAATGGAACCGTACAAGTTGATGGAAACAACCTTGTAGTTAATGGTAAAACAATTGTCGTATCGGCATCAAAACAAATCGAAGATTTGAAATGGGGTGATATTGATGTTGCTATAGATTCGACAGGTATATTTACAAGTCGTGCGGCACTTCAAAAGCATATCGATAATGGGGCTAAAAAGGTTGTCCTCACTGCTCCAGCAAAGGATGCTCTTGATAGAACAATCGTTCTTGGTGTCAATGATGCCGATATAACCGGAGATGAGAAAGTAGTATCAAATGCGTCATGTACTACTAATTGTTTGGCTCCTATGGTAAAAATTCTTCATGATAATTTTGGTATTGAACGCGGGTATATGACAACTGTTCATGCCTACACTAATGACCAGAACATTCTTGATTTACCACATAAAGACTTAAGAAGGGCACGTGCTGCGGCAGCCAATATAATCCCTACAACAACAGGTGCTGCAAAAGCTGTTGCGGAAGTTTTGCCGGACTTAAAAGGTAAATTGGATGGCTTTGCACTTCGGGTTCCCGTGCCGGATGGTTCCATTACCGATTTTACAGCCGTTCTTGCAAAAAATACTACCAAAGAAGAGATTAATGCTTGTTTTCGTGCTGCGGCAGAGGGTGCAATGAAAGGCATTTTGGAATACACGGAAGATCCGATTGTTAGTAGTGATATCTTAGGTAATACACATTCTTGTATTTTCGATTCATTATCCACAATGGCAAATGGCAATTTTGTAAAAGTTGTCGGTTGGTATGATAATGAATTCGGTTACTCGAATCGCATAGTGGATTTGGTTCAGAAAATAGGGTAAATTCAACAGGCTCAATTATGGACTTACGTTATCTATTCGCGCAATACGATTTTAATCTTGAATATGCTCATAAACTGGTCGCCGATCTTTCTAATGAACAAATGACTTCGGTACCGGGAATCGGATTTGAAAATCATCCGGCTTTCACTCTCGGACATTTGGTCTCCGGTGGTGAGATGGTGATAAACGGCTTGGGTGGTCAGTACGAAATGATTCACGGTTGGAGGGATTTGTTCGAGCGTAAAGGACCCGGTGATCCGACGATTCCTGATAATGATTATACAAAGTATCCTTCCAAACTGGAGCTTTTGCGCGAGTTAAGTAATGTTCACCGTCTCGTAAAAGAGTTATTGGAAAAAACGCCTATCGAAGTTTTAGAAACTAGAGTTGAATGGAGATTCGATAGGTTTATGCCTACTGAGTTAGATTCTATAATATTCATGTGCATTACTCACGAGAGTATACACTTAGGTCAGTTAGGAGCTTGGAGAAGAGCGATGGAGTTACCATCTGCTCTTGCGGCAATACGTTAGTAATTTTTCTTCCGAACTATAACTTTCAACTTTGCTCTCCTATAGCTTTGTTAAAGGGGAGCAATTTTTTTATATGGCAAATATTATTTTTATGGGTACGCCTGATTTTGCAGTACCCTCATTAGTGGCACTACATCAGAAATTCGGTATCAATGCTGTTGTTACAAATCCTGATAAACCCCAGGGTCGAGGATTAAAACTATACCCTTCACCTGTAAAAATTGCTGCTGAAAAGTTATCAATTCCGATTTTACAACCTGAATCCTTAAAAGATCCGTACTTCGCAGAACAGATAAAAGAATTAGAACCGGATATTATCTGCGTAATTGCTTTTAAGATTTTACCTAAATCGGTTTATTCTTTGGCTAAACTCGGTACATTTAATGTACATGGTAGTTTATTACCTAAATATCGCGGGGCAGCACCAATTCAATGGTCTATTATAAACGGCGATAAGGAAACGGGTGTAACAACATTTTTACTAAATGACACTGTCGATACCGGTAATATCCTTTTGCAGAAAAAATGCCTTGTTTCCGATACCATGACATTCGGCGATTTGTATTCCGAAATGATGCCTCTTGCCGCTGATATTGCAGTAGAAACATGTGAGTTATTGATTTCAGGTGATGTTCATTCGATTTCTCAAGATAGTTCTTTGGCTACACCAGCCCCCAAATTGTTTCGAGAGCAATGCCTTATTAATTGGAATGATTCATCTTGCAGAGTAAAAAACTTTATACATGGAGTATCACCCATTCCCGCAGCTTGGACATATTTTAACAAAAGTAAATTGAAAATTTACAGATGCAAAACATCGGAATTACAATTACCAGTAGGTACTTATCAAATCAGTAATAATTCTTTTGTTATCGGGTGCTTGGACGGATCATGTGAAATTCATGAACTACAACCTGAGGGCAAACCGAAAATGTCCGTTCGAG
Source organism: bacterium (assembly GCA_022844575.1). GTDB lineage: Bacteria > Bacteroidota > Ignavibacteria > Kapaibacteriales > UBA961 > UBA2353. The sequence continues at coordinate 176 of JALHLL010000193.1, read as the reverse complement.
ATTTTATTAATGGTTACAGAGGTGAAACCGTAGGTTCTTTATCATAGATTATTACATATTATAAGCGCGAAATGTTATGAATTGTCCTGTAATAAGTTGACAGAAAACTAAAGACCCCCGGTTGCCCTTTGAGCCGGGATTTTTTGTAAATGAACCTGATTGGGCGTTTTTAATTT
>JALHLL010000192.1 GCA_022844575.1 bacterium | reverse complement strand
ATGAAACATATCAGCAATTACCGGATTCAACCTCACGGTATTGGCTTTATCAGGGACGGCATTTCGACTTTTGTATAGAACCCGATGAAAAAGTATTAGATATAGGAAGCGGTAATATCCCTTTCCCTTTTGCCACACACTTAGCCGACTTGGCTGTGAACGATGATATGTACGGAAGAGCGGGAGTACCGTTTAAGTATCTCGACGGAAAACCTGTATATGAATGCGATGTTGAGAATATGCCATTTTCCGATAAGGAATTTGATTTCGTTTACTGTTCTCATGTTTTGGAACACACGCAAAACCCCGAAAAAGCATGCAATGAACTTATGCGAATAGCCAAGAGGGGCTATATAGAAACACCTACACGTGGCAAAGACCTATTTCTGCATACGGGCAAAATTTCCAATCATACCTTTTATGTAGAAAACCTTGACGGTACGTTAATCTTTACCGAATATACAAAGGATGAGTTGGAAGGATTGAATAATGACATCTTACTTCAGATGCACGTTAAGCCGCAATCGAAAAGAGAGAAAGCATTTTCTGCGCTTATTTATCTGAAATCACATCTTATCAATACAATGTTATACTGGGAAAATAGTTTTCCGGTACAAGTAAGACAAAGAGGAACAACAAATAATATTACAATAGAAGATAAAAAAGTAAACTCTCAAAAAGAAAGTAGAGCATTTTCAGCAATATTTGTAAACCTGTATTATCCCGCATTTCTGCAAGATTATTATACAAAACATTCTAATTTAATCAATGCACCTTATGCTATTCAACATGATGCTCTTTTAGCTGCACGATTTGGCGATAGCGATTTTTATTCGAGAAATTTGGCTCTGCAAGGATGGAGAACAGATGACCTGATACTCAATGCCAATCCTTTACAAACGGCATGGGCGAAAGAACATAATTGCAGTCATTTGAATGCTTTGGAAATTTTTATAGCTCAAATTGCTGATGAGAAGCCCGATATAATTTATTTTCATGATCTATCAATTGCAACACGTGAAATTATTCAGGCAATAAAGCCATATGTGAAATTGATTGTCGGACAAATTGCTTGCCCGCTATTTGATACCACATATTATGAGGGTTTTGATATAATTATTTCATCATTGCCACATTTTGTTGAAAAATTCCGTGCAATGGGGATTACTTCATACTATCAACCATTGGCATTTGAGTCCTTACTCTTAGACGAAATAGATAAAAATATTCAGCAGAAGATTACATGTAGTTTTGTAGGTGGTATTTCTCCAATACACACGAACTCAATACAATTACTTGAAAAATTAGCGCAAGAAACCGTGTGTGAGTTTTGGGGATATGGTGCAGAATCATTACCACTTAATTCGGCAATAAGAAAAAAGCATCATGGCGAAGTATGGGGTATGAATATGTTTAATACCCTCGCCAATTCGGAGATTACCGTTAACAGGCATGGTGCATTTGCTGAGGATAATGCAAATAATATGCGTTTATTTGAAGCAACAGGTTGTGGGTCGCTTTTAATAACCGATGCTAAAAGTAATCTGCATGAACTTTTTGAAGTCGGCAAGGAAATCATTACATATTCAACACCTTCGGAATGTATCGAATATATCAAGTATTATTCACAACGTCCCGAAGAAGCGAAAGCTATTGCAGATGCCGGAAGAAAAAGAACTTTGCAAAAGCATACATATCTGCAAAGAATGGAGCAATTATCCGAATGGCTTCAAAGACATCTACGTAATAAACAAGAAGATTTTTCAGACGATACAGTGAACTCCGATGAGATTTCTTCACATCACATATCTATTAGCCCTAAGGAGGTTACCGAAAATCTCCTAAAAGGATGGCAGGATAAATCAATACCTCGTAAACAAAGGGCAGTAGTACATAATGAGCTAATGGCTATGTATAAAGGTACACCATCAAGACTGTACACAATAGCTGCGGAAGCGGTAAAGCCCTATATTAATCATGGTTCAGAGGTACTGGAGGTCGGTTGTTCAAGCGGATATTACTCTGAAGTTTTGGAATATATGACCGGTAAAAGAATAGACTATACAGGTGCGGACATATCAGAAACATTCATTGAGATGGCTCGCGATTATTATCCGCAAAAATCATTTATCGTATCAAACGCTTCATCATTACCATATACCGAACAATCATACGATATTGTGTTTTCAGCAGGTGTAATTCTCTATGAAATGGAGTATAAAGAGCACATTAAAGAAATGAATCGCGTTGCAAAAAGCGTTATTGTTTTCCATAGAACCCCCGTTTCTCTTCACAAATCAACACAATTATTAAAAAAGAGAGCATACGGTATCGAAACTATTGAACACATTTTCAATGAAAAAGAGTTTATAGAAAACGTTATTTCATTCGGGTGGAAATTAGAGAAATCCTTTACTATTTCCTCTGATAGTACTAATGATATATATGATAGAACTTATACATTTATTCGCCAAAGTGAAACAGGAGAATTATCAGCCGCTATAAAAACAAATAATTCTAAAATCGAGAAAAAAACTATGACTATGGAAGGTACTCCCCCATTCTCCGCAACAGCACAGCCGGAGGAAATACTGCAGCAAAGAGCGCAATCTTTTATGAATATAGGTTTGCAATTACTCCAAGAGAATAAGCATTCCGAAGCTCTGGTTCAATTTGATGAGGCAATTATCAACTATCCTCAATTAACTAATCTCCAGTATTTGCGCTCATTGTGCTTATGGAAACTCGGGAGAATTGACGAATCATTTGTTGCCATGTATGGAGAGTTGAAAGTAGCACCGTATAATGAGCAGGTACTTTATGCAGCATCTATGTCATCGCGAGCTATAAAACCCTATATCGAATTTTCTTCCGCGTATATAAATGATGCAAAAAAACAAATCGAAATGTTGAGAAAATTTGAATTCAAAATATTTTCTCAAAGTGGTGAGGACGGTATTTTAATGGGTATTTTTTCTCGAGTAGGCATTACAAATAAAAAGTTCATGGAAATCGGCATCGGAAATGGCGATGAATGTAATACGGCAAATCTTTCACGGAATCACCTATGGACGGGCTTACTTGTAGATGGTGATGCGGAGCAAGTGAAAAATGCCCGTGATTTCTACAAAAATTATTCGGGCGTTTCTGTTGCACAATGTTTTGTTACACTCGATAATATCAATGAATTACTCATAAGCCACAGGGTTACCGGAGAGATTGATTTGATGTCATTAGATATTGACGGTAATGATTATTGGATTTTAGAAAGAATTAATGTATTGCATCCACGTGTTGTTGTTTTGGAGTATAATCCCACTTTTGGTCCCGATAAATCAATAACTGTTCCTTATGATCCCGAATTTTATCGAATGAATTATCATAAAAGCGGTTATTATCATGGTGCTTCATTAACCGCCTTAACAAAGTTGATGAAAAATCGAGGATACATATTGGTCGGATGCGATTCAAACGGGTATAATTCATTTTTTGTCCGTCAGGATGTAGCTGAAGGTATTTTTGTTGAAGTACCCCCAACTATGGCATATTATCCGGCAAAACCAAGATTCAGAGCGGGTTCACCTGATGTACAGTTTTCAGTAATTAAGGATTTATCATTTGTTGAGGTATAATATGAGTGTGGAAAGAATAGAACATGACGGCATTAGGTATGCCGAAGTAATTCGTGCCAATGCAAAAGTTGACAAAACAACATTCTACTCACCTGCCGAATCATCATTTCAATTCGGTTTATTGGCTCATGAAGCCGGTTTTGTGGAACCTCCTCATTATCATAAACCTTTTAAACGTGAAATTGAAGACCTACAGCAAATGTTTGTTGTACAGCGTGGTGTTGTAGTTGTGGATCTATTTACTGATGATGGCGAATTATTAAAGGAAATAACGTTATCTGCCGGAGATGGTATAGTACTTATTCACGGAGTGCATGCAATTCGAGTTCTTGAAGATATGCAGTGCATAAGTGTAAAACAGGGTCCATATCTCGGAATTGAAAATGATAAGGTATTTGTTGAGGCAAAACAATCATGATACCGGTTTTTGAACCCATTATCGGCGATGAGGAAATCGAATTAGTAACCGATGCTCTCAAAAAGGGTGAGATTTCGGGTTCATTCGGTAATTATATACCGGAATTTGAAAAAAAATTCGCCGAATATTGCGGAGCTGAGTACGGTATAGCTGTTACGAGTGGCACGACGGCATTACACTTGGCTGTACAAGCAGCGGGAATCGGCAAGGGTGACGAGGTTCTTGTAAGTGCCTCCACTAATATAGCGACTGCTTTAGCTTGTTATCACAATGGGGCTGTACCGATTGCGGTAGATTCCGAGAACATAACTTGGAATTTGGATTTGCAAAAGATAGAACAACTTATTACCCCTAAAACCAAGGCCATAATACCTGTCCATTTGTTCGGACATCCTGTTGATATGGACGAATTGATGAATATTGCGGATAAGTTTTCTTTGACGGTGATTGAGGACTGTGCAGAGTCTCATGGCGCAACTGTACGAGGAAAAAAAACGGGTATATTCGGTGATATGGGTTGCTTCAGCTTTTATGCAAATAAAATTATTACAACGGGTGAAGGCGGCATGATTGTAACCAACAATGCTGAGCTTGCCGAAAAATTACGCTCTTTAAGAAATTTGGCATTTACTAAACCCAGATTCTATCATTATGAAACCGGACATAACTTCCGTATGACGGGTTATCAGGCGGCTATGGGCTTGGCGCAATTAAAGAAAATAGATACTTTCATAGATGCAAAACGCCGAATAAGTGCTTTATATACCGAACGACTTTCGGAAATAAAAGGAATTCAAACTCCGGCTGAAATGCCTTGGGCAAAAAATGTCTATTGGATGTATGCGATTGTTATTAAGGAAGAATTCGGCAAGAGTAGAGATGAACTTATGAGTATATTGTATAACGCAGGCATCGAAACAAGAACATTCTTTTGCCCGATGAATATACAACCGTGTTTTATGGATATGGAAGGTTGGCGAACAATCGAATGCCCGATTGCTGAAAACTTATGGCAAACGGGTTTGTATCTACCTTCGGGTTGCACTTTATCAGATGAGCAAATAGATTTTATTTGCGAAACAATCAGAAAAGTAAAACAATGATTTCATATATAGGAAGACATGCCGAGTTATATGATATTATGTATGGGGCAAAACCATATAAAGAAGAATCTCAATTCATAACCGATTACTTTCGTTCCTATAATCCTTCGGGTGTTTCGATTTTAGAGTTAGCGTGCGGTACGGGGAATCATGCTTTTGAATTTGAAGAGATGGATTATAAAGTTACTGCTTTCGATAATTCGGAAGATATGATAAAGCAAGCACTCATTAAGAAAAAGAAGAGGAATTCAAGAATAGAATTTCTTACTGATTCCATGATTGATTTTAAGACATTCGGCGATACGCAGTTTGATTTTTCAGTATGTTTATTCGATTCATTGGGCTATGCACTTACCAATGGTCATATTCTCACAACATTAAAGAATGTTTATAATTCACTTGAAAACAAAGGTATCTTTTGTTGCGAAGTTTGGCATTCGGCAGCTATGCTTAGAAACTTTTCACCCTCACGAAAGCGTGAATGGAAATTACACGATAGAAGTATAATACGCTTTTCCGAAACCGAATTAAATCTTCAGGATTCATCGGCTACAATAGATTTTACAATTATAGAGTTGATGAATGACAATACAGTGCAAAAGATAAATGAGAAACAAAAAAATCGTTTTTTTAGTTATCAAGAGATAAGATTCTTTTTACAGTCAGCCGGCTTTTCAACTATAAATATTTTTAACGGTTATACACACAATACCGAAATAGACGACAATACATGGCATTTGCTTTGTTTTGCACATAAAGAGTAATTATTATGGAATCAACAGTTACTATAGGTTTTTTCGCGAGTTTTAATGAAACAGCAGGTGGGGTATTTCAATATGCGGTTTCAATGTTTAATGCACTATCAAAACGCCCCGAGCGATTTATTGCTTTTCTTCAGCCGAATAGTCCACTTAAAAAATATATACCGAGTTCATGGAAAATCGTAGAGAACCCGCCGACAATATGGACAAAGAACGAACAAAGACAGAATAAAGTAGGTGGCGACGGTTTCGATTTGATAGAAAAAGGAATAAATAAGGATGCTTACAATTTCTTCAAATCATATAATGTCGATTTATTATTATTTGCTGCTCCTGAACTTATCTCATTTGAAAGCGGCATCCCCTATCTTATGCCTATCCATGATTTACAGCATAGAATACAACCTCATTTTCCTGAAGTTTCTGCGCTTGGTACATGGGAATGGCGAGAATACTTATTCAGAAACGGAGCAAAGTTTGCAGACGGAATTTTAGTTGACAGCGAAACGGGTAAAGAAGATGTATTACATTATTACGGTGATAAGATTTCACCGGATAAATTATTTGTTCTTCCTTTGCCCCCCGCTTATTCGACTATTCCGAAACCATCAAAAGAAAAGAGCAAAGAGTTATTTTGTAAAAAATATAATCTTCCCGAAAAATTCTTCTTCTACCCCGCACAGTTTTGGATGCATAAAAATCATACACGTTTATTTCATGCACTCCATATTGCACGTCATAGGTATAATACGGACATAACGGTAGCACTTGTCGGT
>JALHLL010000191.1 GCA_022844575.1 bacterium | reverse complement strand
AAGGGTATTTATGAAAGTAGAACAACTTTATACCGGATGCCTTGCCGAAGCGGCATATTTTATTGAAAGCAATGGCGAAATAGCCATTATTGATCCATTACGCGAAACCGAACCGTATATGGAAATGGCACAGCAGCATAATGCGAAAATCAAATATGTATTCGAAACACATTTTCATGCCGATTTCGTGTCTGGACATATTGATCTGGCAAAAAAGAGCGGTGCAACTATTGTGTTTGGTCCTACGGCACACCCTAATTTCGACGCACATATAGCACAGGATAATGAAGAATTCAGAATAGGTGATATTACTATTACTGCACTCCATACACCGGGTCATACTACGGAAAGTACTACCTATTTATTACGCGATGAAAACGGCAAGGATTATTGCATATTTACAGGTGATACATTATTTATTGGCGATGTGGGCAGACCCGACTTAGCCGTAAAAAGTAATGTAACCCAAAACGACCTTGCAGGAATGTTATTCGATTCCTTGCAAACAAAAATAATGCCCCTTGCCGATGATGTTATTGTCTATCCGGCACATGGCGCGGGTTCGGCTTGCGGTAAGAATATGAGCAAAGAAACATTTGCAACACTCGGCAATCAAAAACAATTTAATTATGCTCTTAAAATTCACGATAAAGAGCAATTTATTAAAGAAGTAACAACAGGATTAGTAGCACCGCCGCAATATTTTCCGAAAAATGTGGCTATGAATAAAGGTGGTTATGATAGTATTGATCTTGTTATCGAAAGAGGACTTAGGCCATTAACACCCGATGAATTTGAAATGACCTCCGAACAGGCATTAATATTGGATGTACGACATCAGAAAGATTTTGTAAAAGGTTTTATTCCACAATCCATGTTTATCGGGCTCGACGGGCAATTTGCCGTATGGGTAGGCACTCTTATCGAAGATTTGAAACAACCTATTATACTTGTTGCACCGGAGGGTCGTGAACAAGAAGCCATTATACGACTTTCAAGAGTAGGATATGATAATGTTGTCGGCTATTTACAGGGCGGTATTGACGTTTGGAAAGCAGCCGGAAAAGCTATTGATACTTTAGAATCTGTTTCTGCGAGTGAGTTTGCTGAACGATTACATAATAACAATGTTTTTGCTGTGGATGTACGGAAAAAAAGCGAATATGGAAGCGAACATGTTATCGGCATAGAAAATTCACCATTGGATTTTATCAATAAAGAATTTCTTGTATTACCGACTGATAAACCGACATATATACATTGTGCCGGCGGCTATCGTTCCGTAATTGCTTCATCTATTTTAAGAAGAAAAGGGTATAATAATCTTATTGATGTAGCAGGTGGCTTCGCTGCCATTAAATCGAGCGGTAATTTTCAATTGACAGAATATGTTTGTCCTTCCACATTATTATAATTCATTTATAAAAGAAGAAAGTTTATTTATGTTAACGTTACTTAATAGTCTTTTTGGCGCAAAAACAGATTTTAAGGCATTAGTACAAAACGGCGCAATTATTATTGATGTAAGAACGGCAACCGAGTTCAATGGCGGCCATATAAAAAATTCAATTAATATTCCTGTTGATCAGATTGGAAATAACATCAAAAAAATCGCCGCTTATAAAAAACCCATTATTACCTGTTGTGCATCGGGCATGAGAAGCGGTTCAGCAACGGCATCCTTAAAGAAAGCGGGTATAGAAGCATATAATGGCGGTGCGTGGAATTCATTGCAAAGAGCAATCTCATAACAGCACAATGCTCTTTATTATAAAAAGGCAAGTATTTACTAATGGAATACTTGCCTTTTCTGTGTTTACTTTTTTAAGCCCTACCGACAATATGAAACATGAGTGATACGTTTCTTTACAATATGGGCATATGTTTCATCTGCGTCACTTTCACTATTATTATGTATCCCGTATTATCCAATCAGACTTTACCTACAATTTTAAAAGAAGATTCTCGCGGAATACTGTGGAAAGGTAATACTGTTGATAAAAAAGGACGCTTTCTCAACATCGAATTTCCTTTTGAACCGGAATTCTCACAAGTTCTCAAATGGCAATTATCAAAGAATCGCCAGAGACAAGAAAAAATTCTTGATATATGGCGACCAGCCGTACATACTTCACTCGACTTTTTACATACAACACATGATTGTATTGTTTGGTTAGGACATTCTTGTTTTTTTATCCGACTTAATGGTATTACGATAATAACCGATCCTGTTTTCGGGACTATCCCTTTACAAAACGATATACTCCTTTTCCCTTTTCACCGGATTTATTGAAGAATATCAATTATCTTTTTATCAGTCATGACCACCGTGATCATTGTAATAAAGAAAGTATTCAGACCATTGTAAAAAATAATAACGGTATTCGTTTACTTTCGGGTCTGGGCATGGATGATATAATGAATAATTGGCTAAAGGATTATACTCATTGGTCAGCCGAATATGCGGGTTGGTATCAACAATTCACATCCGATACATCAAAGATAAGCATGTACTTTCTCCCTTCGCGGCATTGGTCGCGGCATGGTTTATTCGATACGAATAGAAGGTTATGGGGTGCATTTGTTATTACAACAAGTTCTTTTACAATGTATATGAGTGGCGATACTGGTTATGGCTCCCACTTTAAAGAGGTCGGTATGCTTTTCCCCGAACCCGATATAGCAATTATGGGAATCGGCGCTTATTCGCCGACATGGTTTATGTCCCCCAATCATATCACACCCAAAGATGCAATACGCGGATTTCATGATATGAATGCAAAAACATTCATACCCATGCACTACGGTACTTTCGATTTATCGGATGAACCGATAAGCGAACCAGTAACCATGCTTAAAAGAATGTATAATGAGGGTAAAGTTAACGGTGTTCTCCATATTCCATCAATAGCCGAACCCATCATCCTATCATAAACCCATTAGGTGGTACGATAACTATTTCGTGATATAGTAGTAAATTGTGTGTCATTGCCTTGTGTATCACATTCATTTTTCGATGCCGTGTACAACTTATTTTTGATCATTCTCTTACCTATTGTCGTTCTCATCATGCACGGATGCGCTTCCTCTCCGACAACATTGCTTCAAAAATCCGATCCTGCATTACGATCGGCTTTGTCCGAACAAAACTCAAAGCCGTTAACAGTACTTGTAAGAGTACAAATGTTCAGTGAAGAAGTAAGAAACGATTTTAGGGATTGCGGTGTTACTATTATAGTACATACTCAAACTATTATTACTTTGTCAGGTTCAGGAAAAGAACTTCAATGTATTTCTGAAAAACCGTATGTGCTCGGACTTGAATTATCGAAGAACAATACTATAAGATAAAGTTGTATCGTTTTAATGTTTCGATTCAATGAAAGAAACAATAATTCTCTTCTTTCTCTTATGGGCTAATATGGTTTATGTCTACCAATCATATCACATGGGAACATACAACACACGGATTTCAAGATATGAATGCAAAAACGTTCATATCCGTACACTACGGTACTTTCGATTTATCGGATGGCCCGATAAGCGAACCTATTCGTATATTACAAAAGTTACATAGTAACAGAACGTTGAATAGCAACTGATTGTACCGGGTTTAGGCGAAGATATTCTGCTGTACCAATAGTTTAATACTATATTTCTCCGCGTTATATGTCATATAAATATAAAACAGACGTCAAGCATATTGCTGTGAAGTACTTTTTTATCATAGCTTTTAATGTATGTTTTATGATGAGCGGTTGCACTACAACCACTATGCTCCATAAAAAATCCGATAGGGCTTTAAGGATTGCATTATCTGAATCACCTAAAACCTCGCATTTGGTTTTAATAAGAATCGAAAAAATGAGTAGTATAATAAAAAATGATTTGGAACAATGTGGGGTGTATATACATTCGGCATCGCTAACCTTAGCAACAGTTTTAGGGGACGTGGAACAATTACAATGCGTAGCATCCAAACCATATGTATTCAATCTTGAATTTATAAAAAAAAAAGAAATCCAGTAACCATGTTTCATAACCAATATACAGGACACATGAAAAAATTACTCTTGGTGATTTTCGCACTAAGCATTTACGTTTCTCATGCAGGAACGGAAATGTATTATCGCACAAAGTGCAATGCGCTTACTTTCGACCGTTTGCGCCCCGTTCTAACAATATCAGCAAATAACAAGTCTGAGCAGATGCTGAAAACGGGGACGGTAAAGTTTCCCTACGGTGTAAAAAACTCGACTGTTTACGTTCAGTTATTGGTCGGTGTCGAATCCCCGCAAGTTCAACTATTCGGCGGAGAAATCATTTCGGCTACAAAATCCGTAATGGCAGTTAGAATACCTGTTGATAATCTAAAAGAATTTATTGAGCAGAATAATGTTCGGTATGTAGAAATTTCACAGAGATATACAACTACTCTTGATGAAAGCAGAAAAGAAATAGGTGCCGATAAAGTACAGCTCGGAACTGCCATGCCCAAAAAACTAAATGCCGAAGGAGTAATAGTCGGGGTGTATGATACGGGTATAGATTTTAAGCATCCCGATTTTTCCGATGATAAAGGTACACGGATTTTGTACTTGTGGGATATGTCGAATAATAACGGTACAGCCCCAAAAAACTTTAACTGGGGTAGCGAGTATAAAAAATCCGATATTGACAATTCGCCTAATTCCATTTTGCAAAAGGATGTGAACGGTCACGGTACTCATGTTGCGGGCACGGCAGCCGGTAATGGTCGCGGTAACAGTACTATGGTGGGTATTGCACCGAAAGCCGATCTTATCATTATAAAAGGAACACGTTCAGCCACTGAAGATTCTTTTGAAGATGCCGATATTATTGCCGGTTGCCAATACATTTTTGAAAAAGCGAAAGAACTGGGCAAACCGGCTGTTGTCAATTTAAGTCTTGGCACCCTTTTAGGTCCGCATGATGGAACATCGGCATTAGAAACCGCCTTAGCCGAATTAATTACGCCGGGTAACCTTATTACGGTCGCCGCAGGCAATGAAGGTACATATCCTATTCATGCCGGAACAGATTATTCGGCAAATGAGAATATTGAATGTATGATTCAGCCAATAAATGTTTGCGAATTATTTGAGAATTTCTGTCCTGATATTCCCAATATATTTATGACAGCAGCCGATGTATGGTACGCAGGCGGAAGTATTGACTCGATATATGTTGGAGCATATGGCTCCGGACAAACCGGTTTGAAAATACTGGGCGAAGCCGGTATTGCTGTAGGAAACGGTATTCAAAATGTACCTGTAGTGGCAAACGATAAAACTTTGGGCTATGTAAGCATTGATGCATCAACCGTGAATAGTCCCGGCAATAATGATGGGAATATTCTCATTCGCATCTCGAATAATGGTGATGAAAACATCGATATTACGGCCCAACCCTGGACATATAGGTTTAAAACAAAGACTGAAGGAAATATTGATTTGTGGACAGGGATTCCTATTCCCGAGTCTTCCTCAATTCAAGGGCTTTACCGACGCTTCGGCGGAAATAATGCAATGACAATAGGCACCCCCGCAAGTGCGAAAAAAGTAATTAGTGTTGGTTCCTATGTAACAAAAAATGAATGGAATAGCAAAAGCGGTTCACAAAGCGGTAACAATTTAACATTAGGTGTAATTTCAGGTTTCAGCAGCAGGGGACCTACTCGCGACGGCAGAATAGCTCCGATGCTAACGGCTCCGGGCGAAATAATTTTTGCCGCAGCTTCATCGGATATGAATCAGGATGATAAACAGAATATTATATCACCTGATGGAAAATATTACGGAATATCGGGTACGAGTATGGCTACACCCCATGTTACGGGTGTAATTGCTTTGCTTTTGCAAGCTAAACCGAATCTTTCTTTTGAAGAAGTGGAAAATTTAATAAAAGAATGGTCGCGCAAGGATGAAAGAACCGGAGATGATTTGCCGAATAATACTTGGGGTTATGGCAAAGTGGATGCTTACTTTTTTGCGTTAAATACATTAATTTCATCGGTTGAGAATGAGTTTGATAATCAGGTGTCTTTCATTCATCCAAATCCTGCAAATGATGTTATAACGATTGATATGAACACTGCCGAGAACATTCTTTTCGTTTCGATATCAGATATTACAGGTACTCTTATTTATACTAAGTCCGAAAACATAGTATCGAAACTTACAGTGCCGATTACCGGGTTTTCTTCAGGACTTTATTACGCATCCGTACAAACTAAAAGAGGCATTATAACAAAACCGTTTACAATTATCAGATAAGAAAAAAACTCGTTAGTAAAGCAAAACATTATATTAAAAGTTACTATTCCATTGGGAATGGTAACTTTTTTTGTGTTCGAGCGTACATTTGAAGACTCAAGTCAAAAAAAATCTTACAATTCTTATCAACTCGGCAAAAAGATAGCAGTATTACATATTAAAAATATTCTTTCGTTGTATTGTTCGGAAACATATTTTTGCAATACACTATCATAAGCAGTTTTAGTGTATAACTTATTTTTCAAATTTTTTATATTGAGGTGTTTATGGCTGAACCGTTTATGGGTCAGATTGTCACGGTAGGTTTTAATTTTGCACCCGTCGGATACGCTCTCTGCAATGGGCAATTACAAAGTATAGCCCAAAATTCTGCTTTGTTCTCCCTTTTGGGTACTACATTCGGCGGTGATGGTCAAGTTACATTTGGCTTACCCGATTTACGCGGACGTGCTGCATTAGCTCAAGGGCAGGGACCCGGATTAGGCCCA
>JALHLL010000190.1 GCA_022844575.1 bacterium | reverse complement strand
AATTCGATTACAATGTATGGAAAGAAAAGTATTCCGGAAAAAAAGCTGATGACTTTAGTGGTGATGTTCGTTGGGAACGTTGTGTACGTGAAATGGATGGAATAATAAAAAGTTCGCTTGAGTTCTCGAAGGAGAAACTCAATGATATGTCACTTGCCTTTTATGATGAAATCGAAGGGAAAGAATCACCGGCTGAAAAGGCAGAGTTGTTTGGCAGATTAAAACGTGCCTGTAACCTGCTGTTGAAATTAGCACCCGATAATCCGGAGATATTAGCCAAATTAAAAGAAGTGGAAAAGGTTTCCCAGAAAAACAATAAGCAGTTATCGGGCATTGCATCAACTCCCGTACATGCAGCCAATATCAATAAGTTGTTATTTTCTTCAACACTTGTTGACCCCTCAAAAGCCGCTGAATCTGACTTTAAGACAAAGTTTACTTCGACAGAACCTATTTTCTGTACTATTTATTTAGATAGAAAACTCTCGGAAATACAAGTTGATTGGGAGAAATTTGTTTTACTTAATATACTCAAGGGCAAGTCAGGGAACGATTTTATTCTTATTGAAAGGAAGATTATTCTTACACCCGAAATGTATGAAAAACCTTATCTTCAATTTGCTCTTATTCCCGATCAACAATGGTTAAAGACAAACTATCAGTTATATGCGGAACGTACAAATCCTTTATATATTAACATTCTTGAAGCATTCAGTAAACTTACTCCCATACCTCAAGTCGTTAGAGTCGAAGCTAAGTTCAATTGTATTAAAGGGTTATTACGTGCTGGGAGCGTCTTGTCGCTTGATTTATCCGATGGTGTTGAAAATTATGAAAAACTCGGGTCATCGTTATCATCCATTAACTTGGAAAATGTTTCTTTACCTACAGCGAAGATGAGCAATCCGGCACTTGAAAGTAAGATGATTTCTATTCTCAAGGATAAATCCACAGTACAGGATTATAAAAAAGCTATTATTACGGCAAGTCAATGGAGTATAGAAAAGAATGGCTTAGGTGTTATACTTCATCGCTATATTCCAGCCGTTCTTACGAGTAAAAACAGCGATGGCAAATGTTATCTTCAACAATTTACCTTCAAACAAGAATACACCGGAGGTGGTAATTACAGCCAAACGCTTCAGTTAGATGGCGTTGGAAATAAGGTTGAAATGTCATGTGATAATGTTAAGTAATATGTTTTATTTTAGTTGTATATGAATTATATGAGTTATGTTAAATATTCACCGCGTGTAAGCTTTGTCATTAAAAATGCTTTGCTGCTATCGTTTGCACTTCTGTTCACAAATTGTGGGGAAGATACTACACCACCAACTGTATATGAAAAGAGCACAGACTGTTCAAATATTGAAAGTCTTTTTCAGGTAGCTGAATTTCCCATTGGTACTGCATTGAATTATGATGCATTTTTAACGGATGTGGCATATAGAGATTTGGTCGAAACACATTTTAATAGTATTACTGCCGAAAATATTATGAAACCGTCAAATATTCATCCGCAAGAAAGTGAATTTAATTGGGGGGCATCAGATAGTTTAGTACAGTTCTGTGCCAAACATGCAAAGTATGTACATGGACATACTTTAGTTTGGCATAATCAACTACCTGATTGGATACTTAACTATAAAGGAACTAAAAAAGATTGGGAAGATATGCTTCAGAAGCATATACAAACCATTGTTCTACGTTATAAGGGTAAAGTACGCGGCTGGGATGTTGTAAATGAGGCATTTGAGGAAGACGGCACATTAAGAAAAACAATTTGGTTAGAGAATATAGGTGAATCGTATATAGAGAAGGCATTTATTTATGCACATAATGCCGACCCATCTGCTTTGCTCTTTTATAATGATTTTAATCTAGAATCTAATCTTACGAAAAGGGAGAAAGTAATTCAGTTCTTGAATACCGCGAAGAACAGAGGAGCTACTATACACGGTATAGGTCTCCAAATGCATATATATCATGTATATCCAAGTGAATTGATGCTTAAAGAAACTTTTGATGAGATTTCATCGAATAATTATAAAATACACATTTCGGAAATGGATGTTTCCGTAAATCCGCTAAATAAAGATATTGAACCCGATTCAGTATTGTTGGCAGATCAAGCAAAGCAGTACGAAAGAGTTATTCGATTGTATTCACAATTGCCGTACGAGAAAAAATACGGATGTACACTATGGGGAGTAACGGATAAATACTCGTGGATAAGGTCGTTCTTTTATCGGGAAGATTATCCTCTACTATTTGATGATTATTATAAACAGAAACCCGCTTTCTTTAGCATGAGGAAAGCACTATGCCTATATTAGCATAGTTAATGTACTGGGTCAACCTATATCTGGCGTAAAAGAAATAATTTCCTTGTCAGAAACCATTACCTATATACATAGATTTTGAGCAGCAGCATAGGCAGAAGACCATGCCCATTGGAAGTTATAACCACCAAGCCATCCTGTTACATCAACAACTTCACCGATGAAGTATAAGCCGGCAACTTTTTTTGACTCCATGGATTTGGAGGAAAGTTCGTCGGTACTTACTCCTCCCGCCATAACTTCCGCTTTTGCATATCCTTCCGTTCCGGAGGGTACTATTTCCCAATTTTCAAGAACTTGTACTGCTAATTTCTTTTCATTTACCGAAAACTGCTTAATGGGTTTTTGCAAGTCATAATATTCACCGATTTTTTTTGCTAATCTTTGTGGAATATTAGTAGAAATAGCAGTCGTAAAAAATTGATCGCGAATTGTTGTATTATTTAGTAGATCATTGATATTGTGGTCGGGAACAAAATTTATATTGATTGGTAACTTACCTTTACAATAGGAGGATATTTGTAGAATGGCAGGACCACTTAATCCCTTATGAGTAAACAGTATATTTTCACGGAATTGTATCTTATCCATAGACACTACTACTTCAGTTGAGAGACCCGCAAGTTCCGTCCAATGTTTATTTTCAGCGTCGAAGAGTAGTGGGACTAAAGCAGGGTAGCATGTTTCTATTCTTAAACCGAATTGCTTGGCAATTCTTAAACCGAAATCACTTGCACCCATAGCAGGAATAGCTGTCCCCCCGCAGGCAATAACCAAAGCGGATGAGTGTATGCACATCTCTTCTGTTTCGATAACAAATTTGTCCGTTTTTTGAATAGAAGTAATATTGACTCTTGTTTTAATATCAACATTGTATTCTTCACATTCATCGAGAAGTAATTTCACAATTTCACGCGAACTGTTATCGCAGAATAATTGTCCCAAAGTTTTTTCGTGATATGCTATACGGTGCTTTTTTATCAGATCAATAAAATCTTCAGACCCATAACGTGCAAGGGCAGATTTATGAAAGTGCGGGTTTTGAGAAATGAAACGTTCTGGTTTAATATCTAAGTTTGTAAAATTACATCGTCCACCCCCCGAAATAAGGATTTTCTTACCCACTTTGTCCGCCCGCTCTAAAACTATGACACTTTTGCCATATTGGGCGGCATTAAAGGCACAAAATAAGCCGGCGGCACCACCTCCAATTATACAAACATCATAAGAAAGTATCATTGAGAATACTTGACAGAAATATCTACACGTCGTTCGAGCGCTTTCTGAGCTTCCGTAAGCTGCTTGCCGCGTACTAAGTCATTACCATAATTTTGTACTTTGTATGAAGCATTGATACCGTTTTTCTTAAGAATTTGAAGAATACTTTCCGATCTATTATCCGAAAGGGTCTTATTATATTCATCCGTTCCTGTATCATCTGCATATCCTTGAATGAAGATTTCGCCCTTAAACTCCTTAAGCGACGCAATCAAATTTGTTAATTTGTTTAGTTCTTCATTGCTTATAATTGCAGAATTAACTTGAAAGAAAGTAGAGTTAATAGTATATTCTCTTTTGGGAGTAAATAACTCTTTTAATGGTCTTTGTTTCTCACTAAGACAAACAAAGTATATGCCCTCAATATCATTTTCACTGCTACTGGAAACAATACAAGCCGAATCACCTGTAACGGTCAAAGAAATTGAATTTTCTGAACGGGCAGTATTGATTGCCGAGCCGAGGTTTTCCGGTTTTGACCATTTCCTCCAGCTTTCGTCCAATCTTCTGCTTACATACAAATCATCGCCGCCAAATCCGCCTTCTCGATCTGAAGCAAAATAGAGAGTTTTGCCATCTTTTGAAAGATAGGGTGATAGTTCAAGATATTTTGAGTTTATGCCATCACCAAGATTTATCGGCTCAGACCATTCATTCGTAAATTCATTAAGGAACGATACATAAATATCGAGATCACCACGCGAATCCTTCCGTTCCAAAGAGAGTAGAAGCACAGTTTCATGAGCACTTAAATTCCCATAAAAAGAGAAATTTCTATTATAGAAATTCTTAATCTTAAGCGGACTCGGTTTGCTCCAACGTAAGCCACTCCATTGAGCTATGGCGAAACCCGTATCTAATTTTCCTTCGGAATTCGGATAAGCTCCGTATAGTAAGGCACGTTTACCATCGGGTGTAATGGAAAAAAGAACATCAGAACCGCGCGAATTGATCGGTATTTCGGCATTTTGAGGTTCCGACCAATAGCCGTTTTTTCTGTCGGAATACCAAATATCATCAGGGTCTTTATAATTACCGATATTATTAATATTCTCTTTCCTATCAAAATACAGGCGTTTTCCGTCAGGACTCAGAACAGGTAAAATTGTCGGACGATGAGCATTGATAATCTCCGGTAAACGTATCTTACAAAGTTTATCCTGTTCCGATATTGTATTCTTTTGTGCCGATACTGTGTTTGATATTATTACTGTGAAAAGCAAAACGAATGATAAACGTGAAATTTTCATGTACAATTCTAAAAATAATAATCCGAATTTTAATTGGAAAACTGAGCTTTCATTTCGCTCCATGTGGATTGTATTATACCACCTTGTTCAAGGTTTGCATCCGACCATCTGCTTATAGCCCACAGACCCGTTATATCGGGTACTATTGTAAAGCGTATAATGCCTGACACCTTTGTGGGTGCGGAGGTTGATGTATGATTGGCAATTAATAAATAATCGGAAACAAAAACAGCGCTATCCGGTGTAATAACATCAAATCTATTATTCGATAAAGTCAGTTGTGGAAATTCATCGGGAGAAATTTTAGAAAGCATTGACAGCATATATTGTCTCTCATTAGCTATATCCCATGAAGTAAAAAGTGTAACAAAACGTGCCGCTACGTCCCCCGAGGGATTAAATACGAATTTTCTTTTCGCACTTCTCGTGCTATCAGCCAGGCAAAGAACGTAATTTTCGGTGTTTTTTTCCTTTATGGCGTTCTGTAAATTGTCTATAACAATAGATGGGGAAGTAGGTGGCGAAAATGTACCTGATGAATTTGTCGGTTTTTCCGGTTCACGTGTTGAGAACATATCGCAACCCACAAATAAGAAAAACATAATGGAATATGATATGACAATTTTCATTTTTTTCTACATACCATTATACATCGTGGGGAGTTTTCAAGGGAAAATATATTTCCTTCATAATCACCGGTACAAGCTTCTATAAGAAAGTTCAGATTTGTTAACATTGTTTCTAACTCATCCTTCGTATAAAGATGGACTTTTTCATAAAACGAAAAATTCTCTCCTTGGTCGGTATGAATATGAATATCTTTAATTACTTGATGGTTTTCGATTCTTCTCTTTGATATTATTTCGGTATTATCGTACACATCTCGGCTTAGGGGAACAATATGTTTACGAACGTACTCTGCATTAAAGAAGTCTATCAGAAAGTACCCTTTATCTGCAAGAGAAAGGTAAATATTCGATAAAACCGATTCATTTTCAGCATGATCATCGAAATAACCGAAACTTGTAAAAAAGTTTACCACTGCGTCGAATGGTGCATTCGGATAACAATCACGCATATCCGAGCGAAAAAAAACAAGGTTATCAAAATGTCCATAATCTTTTTGTGCTTCAGCAATCAGAAAAGCACTATTATCAATACCCGTAACTGAAAAACCGTTTTCTGCTAAAGCCGCTGCATGTCGGCCGGAGCCGCAACACAAATCTAAAACCTTCGCACCTTGTTCAAGATTAATATGTCTTTGTACCAATCCGATTGCCGCCTTCGCTTCATCAATAGTTCTGTGCGAGTAAAGCTCACGATACCATTTACTTTCAAACCATATCTTATACCATTCATCGCTCATACAGGTATGCGCCCTTCCAAGGCACGTGAAAGTGTTGCCTCGTCTGCAAATTCCAAGTCACTTCCAATCGGAACGCCGCGAGCAATCCTTGTTGTTTTTATGCTTAATTGACCTAACAATTTGGCTAAGTACTGTGTTGTAACTTCACCTTCCACATTCGGATTAAGAGCAAGAATAACTTCGTTCACATCGTTGTTCATTCTACTTAAAAGTTCTTTTATTTTTAAGTCATTAGGCCCTACGCCGTCAAGAGGATTGAGTGCTCCGTGCAAAACATGGTAAAGCCCTCGGTATTCACTTGTTTTCTCTATAGCAAGAACATCATTCGGATCTTCTACGACACAAATAGTAGTAGCATCACGCTTCTTCGATGTGCAAACCCCACAAGGATCATGTTCAGTAAAATTATAACACACTGAACAAAAACGTACATTGTTTTTTAAATCCTGTAATGCAGCCGAAAACCTATCAACCGTTTCACGTGGTTGCCGTAACAAATAAAAAGTTAATCTTTGAGCCGTTTTCCTTCCTATCGAGGGTAAGGAAGTAAACATCTCAACAACGGCTT
>JALHLL010000189.1 GCA_022844575.1 bacterium | reverse complement strand
CAGTTAAGTATATAAACTAAACAATAGCAACTTAAAGGAAGAACCCAAAAAGTTCTTCCTTTTTTTATGGGTAAAAGTGTATAAGCAAATGTAACTTTTTTATAGAGCTAATACTCCATGCTATAAAGAATGCTGCGCAGATATTCTTGATACAAGAAAAGTATAAATTCCTTAACACCGCAAAATGAAAGGGAAAGTTATGAAACAGCTATTACAAATCGTATGGTTAGTGTTATGTCCGTTTGTAGTATATGCCCAAGTGGAATTACACCCGATATACAGCTCGCCACATATGGGGTCTGGCGCAAAGTTTAGTGAGGATGGAAGCAAAATAGTTACATGGGGTGGTTTTGGTTTTAGTGTTTGGGATGCAAAAACGGGTAAAGTACTTTATACGGTTACGGGGCATAAGAATATAGTGAACTATGCTGAATTTAACCATAAGGGTACGGCAATAGTTACCGCAAGTGATGATAATACGGCAAAGATATGGGGCTCACAAAATGGTGAATTACAGCATACTTTGATTGGACACAAATATTGGGTATGTAATGCGAAGTTTAACGCTACCGATGATAGAATTATAACAAATAGTGAAGATGGTAATGCTCTATTATGGAATGCAGATACCGGAACATTATTAACAAATTTGAACGGTAAAAGTGAAGGTTATGTGCAATCTGTACATTTTAATAAAAAAGGTGATAAAGCAGTTGCATTAACACGTAGTGATGTGAAAATATACGATGCAAAAATGGGGACGGAATTGTTTGAATATAGTACTAAAAAAGGATGGTTCGATGACGCAATATTTGATATTACGAGTGAAAAAGTATATGTGCAAAAAGATGACTCGCTATTAATTCTAAAAATAGATCGTGATTTTGCAAAAGTACCTCCATTTAAAAAAACGGACACGGTTGTAAAAAGGAAAAGTAAATTCTATGGCTGTTGCGGCTGCGGACCTTCGCATAAGTATTGTAAACAACTTATTCTTGATATACACGCGAATAATAATCATATAGTTCGTTTACGTGATGTTGGCATTGTGGAGGTATCTGATATAAAATCAAATAAGGGAGTTTTTAAATTACAAGATACTGTTAGCGGATATAAATCCGCATATTTCAACGAATCGGGCACTCTTCTGTTTTGTATAAATGGGAAAGGTGTTGTTACTGTGTGGAATACAAGTAATTGGAAAAAAGTATTACAAGTTGGTGAGGAAAACTCTTATATAGAGAGCGTTAATTCCGATTATGAAGGAAATAAAATTGCGTTTGTCGGTGAAAACAAAATTACGAGGATATACAATGGCACAACGGGTGAATTAGAAAGAGTGTTAAAACAAAATACGGATATAAAGGACGACGATTTTGATGATATTCATTATTGTATTGCTGAAAGAACTAAAAAAGGTACTGTGGCAGCAATAAGTAGAATAACGGGTGAGCAAATGGCTGAATTTGATATGAAATCTAATTTGCCCAAATGGATTCATTATTATCCTAAAGTAGCGCGTTATGTATTGTGTTTCGATACCACCATTGAAATACGAAATCCGATAACCGGTAATATAATTACAACCATTAGTAATTTGCCGGAAAGATACTATCCGACCGGATTTTCTGAATCAGGTGATGCTTTAGTTATAGGAATAGGTAGCGGCTACGAATTGAGGAATACTTATACAGGGAAAAGGTTTTATGAAAGAAAGTTGGGTGATGATTTCTATCAATTTGTAACAAGACTGAATACTGATAAACGTTTAGTATTCACAGATGGAAAATATAATACACTCAGTACAATCAATGTAAGAAATGATAGAGCACTTAATGTATTGGAAGGTCATACCGATTGGATAAGTTCCGGCATCTTCTCTAAGAATGAAAACTATGTGGTGACAGGAAGTTACGACAGTACGGCAAGAGTTTGGAATGTAAAAAATGGCAAATCTATAACAATTCTAAAAGGACATAAAGGTACTGTATCAGCACATTTCGACAGTGAAGCAAATAGGGTTATTACGGCAAGCGAAGACGGCACGGCAAAAGTATGGAATACTTTTACAGGTGAATTGATTGCAAACTTAATTGGGCATAAGGGTGGAGTATTCGACGCACGATTTAGTAATGACGACCAAAAGATTATTACGCAATCGCATGACGGTACATTAAAACTATACGATGCCAATCAATTACCATATAGTTTTACGGATATTCCTGAAGAAGAAAAACAAACGGATATAAGTTTATCACCCAATCCTGCACAAAACGAAATACATATTTGTTTTTCCGAGCCTGTAAAGGAAAAAGGCGAATACATAATACTAAGCCCGACGGGTGTACTAATAACAAAAGGTATGATTGAGAATGGTAGTAATGGTTTCACTTATGGAATATCAAATACATTAAGTGCGGGTACATATATCTGTGTACTCCGTATAAATGGTAAAAACAGTGAAGAAAAGTTTGTTGTAATGCGATAGAATAAAAACGATAGTATATAAGAAAAAAGACCATATAGCAGCAATATGGTCTTTTTTTATAGTAAGCAGTGTGATGTGGTGTGAAAAGATGAGAATATTATTTATATACCTTTGTAAGGTGTATGCGTCTTTCGGACGTACATTCTTGTTTTTGTTCCCAATCTACATTAAGTGTAAACGGAAATCGTATATCGGCAACATGAAGTCCTAATTCTTCGAGACTGTTGTTTATAAGATAGTCATCCGCTCCGCGTGCATGAAATGTGCTCGTATCACCCCTAAAATTGCCGATAAGACCACCGCAACAGGCGCACATTCGCATATCGTAACCCGTTATGGTTATCGTGTTCATATATTCCGTTTTATTAGGGTCTTTTTTCGAAGTGTCGGGCTCAATAGTCTCTTCTCTGCAACCGCTAAGTACCACTACTGTAAGTAAAGCAAGTAAAAGTGTTTTCATAGCTCAGTATAAATATTGTGAACATCATCTCTGTTACTAATAACCGTTAAGCAAAGATTTTGATTCATCGTAGATAGATGTTTTATACTATAACTATAGGGTACTAACCGCATTGTGATGATGAAGAAGCATAACAAACTTGATTGAGAATGGTAAATAATAGTATTTTTACATACGTAGTGAAGTCAGCTGAATGAACTATCCGCCTAAATTTTATTAGCCTATGAACAAAGTGAACGAAAGTATTGCAGCACTAAGGAGACTCTGCGAGGAGTTTCCCAAACAATGCGAAGCCATACCCGAAGAGGTATTTGCCCACAAACCCGCACCGGATAAATGGAGTAAAAAGGTAATTTTGGGGCATCTTATTGATAGCGCAACAAACAATCACCAGCGTTTTGTACGTGCCCAGTTTGAAGATGTGCCAAATATTATATATGACCAAAATAGTTGGAATAAATTCAGCGCATACACAGAGCTGAATACACAACATCTTATATCGTTTTGGCAAATATATAATCGGCACTTGATTGAAATAATAAACGCCATGCCGGAAGAAAACTTCACGAAAGAATGTGATACGGGCGGAAACACCCCGCATACAATTGAATGGCTTTTTGCCGATTATGTGCAGCATCTGCAATATCATATAAAACAGATAGTAGAATAAGAAGTACAAATTCGATATAAAAAAATCTTATGGAAGATGTAAAAACAATTTCATTAGGTACTTGGTTAAAAAATAGTTTGATAGGATATCTTGTCGGAGTATCGTATTGCGGATTAGTAATAAGCTTGCTAGGGGATTTCTTTGGCAGATTCTCGTTTCACCTAATACTTGTAGTAGGGCTTTCAGTGGGTGGGTATCAATTGAAAGCATTAAGACAAGTACATGAAAAACTGAATACCGCATGGGCTTGGACATATCCCTTGGGATTTGTAGTTGCTTATCTTTTTAGTCTGTTCTTTAATGAATTTACTGATGGTAGCTTCCCGCAAGATATTCTACATGTGGTAAGAGTTATTTTGGGTACATCTATTTTTGGTTTTTTTCAGGCAAGAATATTAGCGGAGCTAAAATACAGAAGTTCTTATGTATATTTTGTCACTACGGTAATGACAAGTATCGTAATTTCTCTTTTTAATATTTTTTATTTTCAGATTCTCAATCCGCAGGCTCTCAGTGAAGGGGCAAATGTAGCTTTCTATTTTCTTATTGCAATGTATGCCACCTTCGCCTCACTCATGAGTGCATTGGCAATTCATTATATACAAAAACAGACTATTGAGGTACTGGGTTCAGAAAATGTCAGAGACGAAGAATTGTAACTTGTTTTATTATTATACTAAACAAATGTTATGATGGAAATTAAAGAGAAAATATCAATGTGGAGATGGTTTCGGGCAACGGGACTTGGCGTTATATTAGGTATAATTGCAACGACATCACTTTTTGGACTTAGTAAAGAAGCTAATGTGACTGTAAGAGAATATAGCATTGTGGGATTCGGAATTGGAATTGGGTACATGCAATATAGGGTTCTGCGAAAAATACACGGTGTAGGAAAACTATGGATTTGGCAAAGTACCTTTGGTGTACTTACGGCATGTTGGTTAGTTGATATTGTTCGATACATATTCAACTTAGAGTTAGGTGCTGAGAGTAATGTTGTAGTTGCTAAGATACTGATGAGCCCGCTATGCTTGGGGGCTGCGCAAGCGTTACAACTAAGAAAAATGCGGTATAAGGATTGGTACATCTATTTTATAACGAATGTTGCCCTTTTATTATTTTTTTCCTTTATTGTATTCGGATTGATAGTTATTCAAAAAATGTTTGTTATTAATTCAGGGGTATTAGGCACGTTAAGTATTGTAGCTCTTATTATTTCTTATCCGACGTTTAATTCTCTTGCCTTTAAGTATATTCATGAACAAACGTTTACGGAAAAAGAAACGAATTCGGAAATAGAGGAATAAAACGTATTTGTTACACCTTGTTAAGTAATAAATGAAAACACAAATTGAGATAATTCCCTTTTGGAAATGGTTTTGGGTTACCCTATTGGGTTTTATTATAGGTACAATCGTAACTACTATTCTTGCTATGATAATACAAGACCCTTCCTTAAGTGTAAAAGCTAACGGAGTCATCGGTTTCGGACTAGGAATTGGCTTATCTCAGTACTTTGTATTAAAGAAACAACATGATATAGGTACAATGTGGATTTGGGGAGGTACGATAAGTATAGCAATTGCCTGCTGGTTCGTTGATCAGCTTGAGCACATTTTTAGTTGGGAGTTTGAAGAAAAAAGTGTGATTATAGGAATTAAGATGTCAGTCGGTTTTGTTAGTATGGGTATTGGGCAGGCTCTTTTGTTAAAGCGAACAGGGTATAAAGATTGGTATATCTTCGCCTTATCTACTCTTGTACCTTTTTTAACTGTTGCTTCAATTGGTACGGTTGCGGTAACTCTTGAGGAGTTTTATGCTCCGGATGATACTGTGTTTGGTATTATATGCGTTGCCGGCATTGTAATATCTTATACTTTTTTTAATGCTTTCGCTTTTAAGTATATTCAGGAACAAAACATTATTGAAGAGCAGACTTTTGCCGTAGAATCCGATTCCGTTTTTTATAATCGGAACGATGAAGAACAAAATACAACAAAACCGATTGAGAAAATTACGTTTTGGAGATGGTTTAGAGCAACGGTTGGTGGCTTTTTAATAGGTACTTTTGTTGTACTTGCTACGGAAAGATATGCTCGGTTAATCCATCTCGATATATACGAGCTTAGTCTGATTGTTCTGCCGGCATTTGTAGCATATATGCAGTATCGTGCCTTATCGGAAGTACATAATTTTAATAAACGGTGGATTGGGTTAGGGGTATTCAGCTTCCAACTCGCTTCATTGATTTTATTGGGTTTTGTGCTAATACTAAATCCGGAACTGAAATACAGTAATGCTTTCTTAGTATTACGGGTATTCGTAGGTTCGTTTATTCTTGGGATTTACCATGGAGGGTTGTTGAAAAAATTAAACTATACCCATACATATATGTACTCTATCGGATACTCTATCGCGTTTGTCAGTTCGCTGCTGCTTGTGTCAGCTTTGGCATACATCAATAAGTATTATGAGTTACCTGTAGCATCTATGAATGTACCATCTTTTATTATTGTAATATGTAGTTATGCCATATGTACATCATTGGCGTTCAGCTACATACAAAAACAAACATTTAAGGATGTTGTATTGCCCGAAGACAAATGGGATAAATGGCGACGAGATTTGAGTGAAAAAGAAGAAAGCGCATAATGTTATATAAAGAAATTGCTAGCAAGAAACGAATCGCTGAAGTCTTTATCACTTATAAACTATATAATGAAGTATTTTGAAGTAATTTCATTCTGGAAATGGTTTAGTATAACCTTAGTCGGATACCTTTTAGGTATGGTTTTAGCCATTACAGTGGATCAAATCTTCCCAAGTCGTGAGATATCCCTTTTGATTTGCGGTATTATTCTTGGGTATTGGCAGTACAGAGTACTAAAAGAACGTTTCAGTATAAATTATCTTTGGATATTGACCTATCCGATAGGTATACTGATGGGGCTATTAACTGATGTACTGACCGGGGGTAGTATAGACCTTAATGGTGCTGAACAAAGTAGTGGAACAACCATACTGTTTTACACTATTCCCGGTAACATTATCATCGATATACTCCAATCCTTAATATTGAAGAAGAAAGGTTTTAAGAAACCTTTTACTATGTTGGTCACAGCTCCGGTGACGTGGCTTATTGTTATGTTACTGTATAATATTGGACAAAATAGACACTTGTTCGGCGGCGAAAGTTCTTCCGATAATGA
>JALHLL010000188.1 GCA_022844575.1 bacterium | reverse complement strand
TTAGGGAAAATGGTCTCCAGAGCATTGAGAAAGTGCTGTAAATTCATTTCATGTCTATACTGTTTGTTCACAAAATTATGAAAGTTGCATCGCGCGGCAATCCAATAGCACTATGGCAGCATTTAATATCATTTTTTTCGTGATAGCTAAGATACTCGGAAACGAAGGTAGAACAATCTTTTATGCTATAATACTGTTCCTTATTTGCGGGACAACACACTCCTTATTTGCCCAATTACCCGGCTTGCCCCCCGCCCCGAATGATGACACAACCATTGTTTTTACAAGCCCGCGTCCCCTTATTTCAGATACGAATATACACAGAACAAGAAACAGCGGATTCTGTGGCGAACTATATTTGTCGAATCATGGTTTCGGATTCGGATGCGGCTATCAAATAGCTTTCACAAACAAACTGACATCGTATATAACATTCGGAGCTTCCGGCGCTCGTAATTCCGATGAATTGGAAGTACAAGACTTATACGGTAATGTGTATGTACCTAATAAAGTTAACCGCCTTCTTATGTTTCCCTTATTTTTAGGCGGACGATACCGCGTATTCAAGGATGATATTTCCGAAAGTTTGAGACCGCACATTTCAGCGGCAATAGGTACAACGTTTATCATGTCAGGGCGTTACCCGGGTTATGAACAGAACTTTTTTGGTTCCATCACTAATTCAAGATGGTATGTACGCCCGGGTGGATATATTGGCATAGGGGCAAATACAGGTGCATTAGGTTCCGGTAATGGAGTTGGCGTTGACTTGCGTTATTATATCATTCCATTCGGGGGAAATGGTTTGGAAAGTATAAGAGACCTCCCTCTTCATGATTTCGGGGGCATTTTCCTTTCGTTTAATATCGGCGTTGTTAATTAAAGACAAAACACTTTGAATATCCTAATCTTTACTCATGATACTGTTGACACTATTTTTACTTTCCTACATACCTTACCTAATCTTCCGCTCATGGTTCATTTATTGAAATGACCAATCTTTTCTTTTTCAAATGCACTTCTATCTTCTTACTCCGATTCCAACACAATACTAATACGTTTAAACTCTGAAGGTACATTTCTGTAAATTTCTTTTTTCTTAAAATCCTTATGTTTTATCGTAATAATATAGTCGCCTGCCGATAATGTAGGCAAAGTAAATGTACCATCCACTTTTGAATATATTCTGTTTTTCAATACATCAACGGTAATCATCGCATCGGCAATAGGATTTCCGTTTTCATCGGTTAGAATACCTGAAATACTGTTTTCAGATTCGTAAGCATCTATACCTATACCACCTAATACAAAATCAACCTTACCTTCCGTTACATTCGATAATCTGCTTTGATTGAGGGTAAAGGTTATATAAGGAGCATTTGATAATAGCGGAATGAGTATAGTTGATGAACTTTTATTACGGTAACTTGCAAACAACATAATATTTTCAGTCTCAGAAGTTATCAATGTGAATTTTCCATGCTTATCTGTATAAACAGGTTCTATTGTTTCATTATTAAATGCTTGTATGGAAGCATACTGTGCGGGCTTACCACGCTCATCTAGAACTTGACCATGCAGAACGTTTTCTCTCTGCTCTATATCAAACTCAGCAACATCTCCTAAGACATGAATTTTATTAGGGACTCCAATCGCCCCCGCTGTATGTTGAAAGGCTCTACTCTGCCCTTCTTCAATATGCATAGATGATAAAAGCATAGCACCTGAAGCAATTACCGGCAATGAAATATACTGACGTGAGTATTGTAAAACTGTGTGCAGAGGTCGGTTTAATTGATCATTACGAAAATGTCCGCATACTTTTTCACCCTTTGACTTTTTATCTTCGATTGTTTTAGCGATTTGTTCATCGGACATTTCGGCAAAATTGACAAGCGTTTTGTCGCATACGGCACAATATCTGCCTTTTTCAGTCTCTGACATGGCATTCCAGTCTTCTGAACACGGCTCTGGAACAGATAGGATTTTGCGTTCGGTTTGCATGGCTATTCCTTTCTATTATGAAAAGAAGACACTTAACTGCCAAATAGGTTACATTTTCAAATACTTCTACAGCATATTAAACAATTATTTCAACCCCATCATCTCCTCGAATTTCTTTCGATTTTTTGCTTTCTTTTCTCTCTGTTCTTGTTCGTCCATCCGCTCTGTTGTATATATAACCGATAAGAAGTCAGTAAAGGCATTTTTGTCGGATGCTACCTTCATCAATAATTCAACAAGTACATTCTTTGCTTTAACGAGTTCTAAGGAAGAACATATTCTAATCCACATTTCGGGGATATTATGCACTATCGTATGGAAATGTACCTTCTGAATACATTCAAAAAAATCTTGTATTGTTTGTTCAGTTATATCCTCCGTATAAGTGCAATGTTCCTTTAGTAGTTGATTCGTAACAATACCGTCATTATGGATTTTTCCATTCATCATTGACCGGATTATAAGCGAAACTCCAAAATCCGAAATGCACAAAGAATTGTTGACACGAATAATTCCGTGATTATGCGATGTTCTATCTATATTGCGGAAAAGTACATCCAATAGAAACAATCGTTGTTTATGAATCAGTGGTAAGTCTCTTAAAACTTCTTGTATCGATACACTGTTATTCTGTTCATAATATGTATAAGCTAAATTGATTCCGAAACTCTTTCGGATCATATCACGAACTTCCTCATACAATACATTTGGAGTAGTATTTTCATCTATCAATACTAATTGTTTAGATAAAACCGGTAAACAGAGTGCTTCTGCGATAGAACTTATAATAAACTCGGTAATCAGTGAATATACACTATCTCCTGAGCCGAAAAGTTTAATAAATTTTTGCTCATTATCCTCACCCAAGCCGATAACAGGTACGCTGGAACCTGTTTTTATTGCAGTATGAATTTCCTCGATAAATATCACAATCTATTCACTCTAAAAAATGGAATTGTAAAAACCGCTCTTATACTCTTAAATCAATGCCATGCTCAAGCCACGTTTTCATACACAACAGAAAGTGCATCCAGCCGGCACTATGTTCTATTGCACTTGTTATTCCTTCCTCATCCTGTAACCAACCGGACTCTTTCACAATAACCTTTGTTTTAGAGTCTTTTTTTTCCAATTCAATGACGGTTGAGGTATCATATTCAACCTTATGTGCCTGCCAATCGAATTTTATACATTTGTTAACTTCAAGTTCCGAAACCTTAACATCACACTTTTGTGTACCCCACTTCCATTCTATAACCTTACCCGCCTCCATATTGCCACTTGCTTCAGTCGGAAAAAAACGAACAATGTTCTCGGCAAGAACTATTGACTGATATGCAGTTTGCAGACTACAGTTTATAATAACCGCATGTTTGAACTCGATACTCATATATCGTTCTCCTTGATAAAATGAATTTGTTTATAACCAAACGGAGTGTTTGGTTTGTATTTTTGAACTATTACCGTAATATAAGAAATGTAATGCAGAAGCGACACCGAAGTATTGTAATGCGATACCAGATAGAGTATAATGAAGTATTGCGTATGAGTCAGGAGCAAAGAAGAACATGAATACATATCAGACTGAAATAGAACTACGGCTCGACTGGAGCGACATGGATTATTTTAAACATATCAATAATGTATCATACTTTCGTTTTATACAATCTGCGCGAGTCCATTATTGGGATATGATACAATTAAACGACTATTATCGAAAATATAATATAGGCCCTATCTTAGCATCATGCAAATGTGATTTCTTAAAACCTTTGCATTATCCGGGTACCATATTGGTACGAACGCTCCTCTCACAAATAAAAAACACAAGCTTTCATCTACATCATACAATGTTGGATGCTGATAAAAATATTGCGGCTGAGGCGGAAGATATAATAGTTTTGTTTGACTTCGATAATAATAAGAAACACAATATCCCTGATATACTACGCAACAATATGGAATCGCTTGAAAAAAGAAATTTCTGAATACCCAAAAGTACTTATACCATGACTCCACTCTTCAAAAAACTTAATTATAAAAATCAAAGCTCAATAATTGTACTCAATTCACCTGAATCATTTGAAAGTGAATTAACGATAATGTCTGAATACGGTTCTATAGTAAAGGAATTGAACAATGTACAACAAGCTGATTTCAGCATTGTATTCGTTATGCAGCTTAACCAAATACATGAATCAATCGCGGCATTATATCCATTGCTTAAAGGTGATGCTGTCCTTTGGTTTTGCTATCCTAAAACCACTTCAAAAAAATACAAATGTGATTTTAACCGCGACACGGGTTGGCAAGAATTAGGTAAGTACGGGCTTGAAGGTGTACGTATGGTAGCAATTGATGAAGATTGGTCGGCATTACGTTTCAGAAAAACAGAGTATATTAAAACCATGACGCGCGGTTTTGCTATTTCCGATGAAGGAAAAAAACGAACAAACAAATCATAATTTTTTTCTATAAAAACAGCTATCAAAGAAATGCACTCTTTAGAGAAATTACGATATCCGATAGGAAAATTCAATAAACCGGAAAACTTCACCGAAAAAATTATCAATGAATATATTTCCGATATAGAGCACTTCCCTACTCGTTTAAGGAAAGCCGTAGAGAATTTGTCCGAAGAACAGCTCAATACACTATATAGACCGGATGGCTGGACAATACGCCAAGTTGTGCATCACTGCGCTGATAGCCACATGAACAGTATTATACGTTTCAAACTCGCTCTTACGGAGGATACCCCGATCATTAAGCCATATCATGAAGAATTATGGGCTGAACTAAAGGACTCAAGTAATATGCCGATTGAGCCATCATTACATATACTGGATGGTGTTCATACACGTTGGGTAGTTCTTTTACGTAGTTTAGATAATTTACAATTAAAAAGAACATTTATACATCCGTCGAGTAATAGAACCGTCGAGTTACAAGAGAATATCGGTATCTATGCTTGGCATGGCAATCACCATTTGGCACATATTACAAGGTTAATGGACAGAATGGGATGGTGACAGAATATTACCCTCAAAGAAAAATTCATAAGATAAATTACATTTCTCATCTCCGAAAGCGCCGATTTAAAACACACCCTATTTTCGAATAAAAACAGCCGTACAAAGATAACAGTCTTTTTTGTTCCATAAGTGTGTCGTTTATGCAGTATATTATTGCAAAGGACTATACTCTCGTGAAGAAGTCTCCGCTACTTAAAACCTATCCGCCGATTTTTATCACTTTATTGACTTTACGTTTATTATTCGTGCTGATTTCTATAAAGTACACACCGTCATTCCATTCGCCGGTATTTATCGAAATGCTCGCTGCTGTTTGATTTGCTAATACAAGTTTCTTCCTACCTATACTATCATAGAGTATAACAGTATATGGTTCATTACCATCATATTTGTTCAAGGTGATATTTAAAGTTTCGTCGAAGGGTAATGGCGATACAATAAAATTACTTTCGATTTTATTGGGCATCTCCTCTACAGAAGTAATTTCCGATAAATCATCGGATGTTATATAAAATACTCCGTTCTCATTACTCATAACGAATAAAGAATCATTATAATCATAGTCATAAACACTAACCCTACCGGGTAGCGCATCATGAATGGTATTCCAAGATTGTCTTGTTTTATTAAATCCCCTTATTACACCACTTTTCTCAACACTAAGGTATTTTTCTCCTATTTGAATTATAGTAACACTCTTACCATATGCATTTCTCCAGTTATTATATCGTGACCAATTTTCCCCATAATCCACAGAATAATAAGAATTAGAGTCATTAGATTTATGGCACAGCACCGTATCGGCAATAGTAAATATATCAACAATTGTATTCCCATACTGATCAGAGATTGATTCAAAAGGAAAATTAGTTTTGTGTTTTAATAAGACTAATTTATTTTTCGACACTGTAATACTGTCAAGCTTTGTACTTAAGTACATTATTTTGTCCTTTAATACAAAAGTAAATTTACAAGTATTATCCCTTTCAGGGAGTACCATAGGAATAATATTACCTAATCCAAGATATTCACTAAATGCATAACACATATTGTAGCCGACATCAAAATCATGAAAAATTCTATTATAATATTTAGTTTTGTTTGAAATACGAGCATACATCATTCCATAGGGAGCTATGTGACATATTTTCCAATTATTTCCTAAATCCGTTGAACGACAGTACCCTGAAAACAATGTTGATGAGCTATACAAAGGGAAAGCATATATTCCTTCATCAGATATTTTCACATTGTATGGTGTTACCGATGGAATTTGTATTTCCTCATCTATCCATTTATCCAATTCAATGGAGTATCTTTTTATTCCCTCATACTTTATTCCGAAAATTATTTGCTTGTCCTCAACATATAGACATGTTATATCCCTTTTTGATGAAATCGTATTCAAAAGAATTCCCCATTTCCAATCATTCACGTCCGCTTTCCACAGTCTTTTTTTACTATCGACAGCATAGAAATGTTTCTTCGACCTCTGAAAGTGCTTTACAATAAATGGTACGCTATCTTTTCTCCAACTTTTACCTTTATCGTTTGATTTGTAAATGTACTTTCCTGATGTCACATAAGCAATACCATTTTCATAGTTGACAGTAGTTGAATCGCCTATACTGGAAAAGTCTAGAATCCTTTTAAAATCAACACTATCATTCCTTGACACGTATATCCCCGAATCGCCTACCGCAAATATCTTATCTAATGCAAATACTCTAGAGAAGCGTTTCATTATCGTTTGTTTGTTCTTTGCGAATGTATTAATGGGCGGCTCTATAAATTAACTTGTTAATTATCAGGTAATTATATTTAGATTTGTATAGAACTTAAAGGAGTTTTTCATGAAATATCATAATTACAAGATT
>JALHLL010000187.1 GCA_022844575.1 bacterium | reverse complement strand
GGCATTCCTGATGAAGAAATACATCAACATTATGCCGACCTTCTGAATAATGCGGGTGCCGTTCTGTATGGAAGAATAACTTATGAATTAATGGTATTTTGGCAAACGCTTGCACTAAACCCTTCCGGTGAAAAATCAATGGATGACTTTGCCGCTGTTATGGATAAAGTGCCCAAAATTGTTTTTTCTCACTCATTACAAAATGTTGACTGGGAGACTGCCGTAATTGCAAAACGTGATTTGCAACAAGAAGTTTTGGAACTCAAACAACAATCGGGTAAAGATGTTTTTGTTGGAAGTCGGAGTTTAATTATACAGTTGATGAAACTTAATTTGATTGATGAATACCAACTTTGTGTTCATCCCGTTATTGTAGGAAGCGGTTTGCCTTTGTTCGATAATGTACACGACAGGATTGTTCTAAAATTAGTAAATACTAAAATCTTTAAGGGCGGTGCTGTAACGTTGTATTATGAGCCGATAAAAGAAACGTAATCAAATAGCTAAGGGCAACATTCTGCACGCTCATGCATTCCCGAAATCCGAGCGATTCGATAGGCCCCTTATGTATCTTTTCGGTAAACAAAAACTTCACAAAAGTCACAAAAAATCAAAATTTACCGTTAAAATCAAAATGGACATTTGTGTGATGACACCGTTTATAAGTATAACAGAGCAAATAGTGGCTCTCTGTTTCGGTCTGTGTTTATGACAGTTTTATGTAAGCGCGAATAGAACGTGATGAGCTATGTAACAAAGCTATTCGCTACTGATTTCATTACCGGGGGGTATGCAACAAGGCAAGATCACCCGTCTAATGCAGGGTCTTGAAATTGGGCATAAAGTGCATTTTAGGAAATTTTACTGTGGTTATATGTAGGAATAGATTACTTTTACATGTGAAAATCAAGCTGATAATATTGCACCATTGAAACTATACATCAAACATATGGTAAGTCTTCGCTGCAAACTGTTAGTGAAGAACGAATTGGCTAAGCTGGGGATTATCCACTATTCAATCGATTTGGGGGAAGTGGATATACAAGGTGAGCTATCTGAGCAAAAGCGTGAATTACTGCAAACCGCATTACACAAGTCGGGTCTTGAGTTGATGGATGACAAAAAGGCGATTCTGATTGAAAAGATAAAAAATATTATTGTTGAGATGATTCATTACTCCGATGAAATGCCTAAGGTGAACTTCTCTGTTTTTCTTAGTCAGAAGTTGAATCAAGACTACAAGTTTTTATCGGAGTTATTTACAAGAACCAAAGGTATGACAATCGAACATTATATTATTCTTCAGAAAATTGAAAGAGTAAAGGAATTGATAATGTACGATGAACTAAATCTTAGCGAAATTGCGTGGAAACTCAATTATAGCAGCGTTGCTCACCTTTCTAATCAATTTAAAAAAATAACAGGACTCACTCCTACATTCTTCAAGTCTCTAAAACGCAAAAACAGGAGTACTTTAGAAAGTTTGTAAACATGCTTACAATCTTGCCGAAATAAAAACACCCCTCACCTAAATCTATTACAGTTAGATACTTAAAAGAAATTATCCGCTCCCGTCGTTTTATTTGTTTTCCTTCCGTAGTAATCCAATGCCGCATGATATTCATCCCCATATCGTGATTAAGAGTAATTGTGTAATATAAAAGCAAAATTATGTAACACATTGGGCTATGTTTATTCTTACTTTTGTTGGAAGACAAAAAACGAATCTACCAGGAAATCAATAATCCCGTGAAAAGAGTTTTAATAGCAATTGATTATGCGCCTTCGGCGCAAAAGGTTGCAGAGGAGGGATACTTACTTGGCGAAGCGATGAATGCCCATATAATATTGCTTCATGTAATTTCAGATAAAAGGTATGATTATTCTGCCGTTTATTCACCTATTATGGGCTTTTCAGGTTATTCATTTTCTGAAGACTCCGAATCAGTGGTATTAGAAAAAATTGTGAGAGATTCGTATATCTTTTTAGAGAATATAAAAGATCATTTATCCGATAATGATATAGAGACCAAAGTAGTACAGGGCTCTGTTGCTGATACGATTATAGAAATGGCGGAAAAAAGAAATGTCACATTTATTGTAATCGGTACACATAGTAAAAGAAAATTTGAGGATATTTTTATGGGAAATGTGGCTAACAAAGTACTGAAAACTTCAAAAAAGCACATAATGCTCATCCCCACAAAACATGAATAATAGTAATTGTTTATAACCGGAGCATACCATGAAAGACAGTACGGAAATGGAAAAAGGGAAGGAACACATTATTGTGGAAATAGTGGAGTATATGTCAAAGGCAGTAGTCGTCAGAACTATTATAAAGAAAACCACCGGTAATATAACGGCTACTTCTTTCGATGAAGGCGAAGAACTTGGGGAAAATCAATTACCTTTCGATGCCTATGTACAGATTATTGACGGACGTGCCAAGCTAATGCTTGATGGTAGAGAAATTATACTGAAACTTGGCGAGGGTATTATTATACCTGCACACTCAACTCATAGTTTTAGTGCTAAAGAACAGTTTAAGATGATAACAACTGTTATAAAGAGCGGTTATGAGGAATAAAACACTATCGGAATTCCTGAATACGAAAAATACCACACTGACAATTCACAAATTAAAGGAATACAATGTTTAAATTCATTGCCTCTGTAAAAAAGGATCTTGAAAACTTCTTTTTTGGTAATAATAAAAACAACACAAAAAATTATAATGAAAATATAAATACGGAATACCCTATAATTAAAGATATCTCCGAAAACCTCATGGTGAATAAAGCAAATGGTACGGAAGATACCACTTCCAATCAAATTGCTACAAATCCGCAGTTGGAAAATAAAAACGAGGTTATACCCCAAGGGTATTTAATAACTACAAAAACAATTAAAGCCGGAAAATTTGACTTATCGGGTATAAAGCGCATTTTCATCTATATATTTATCTTTATTAACGGTATAGCCGCACCCCTTTTTGCACAGCTTAATACCAAAAGTAGTAAATGGCAAACCGGTGAATATGAAGCGTTATACAATATCCGAACGGTTGAAACTGTTAACGGCGAAATCAGCAAGGTTGATTTTTTTATTCCCTTTACGGGTTGGAGTCGTGGTGTACAGCTATTGGTACAAACCGATAAAGAATTGTTATTAGTATATGTTGGACCCGAATGGTATCTGAACGAGAAGTCGCTTGTGTTTGAAAAAGGCGACAGAATTGAAATTAAGGGCTCGCGAATAATTTTTGAGGGTAAGCAGATAATTATAGCCGCTGAGATAATGACAAAAGGCAATACAATCCTGCTACGGAATGAACAAGGGTATATAATCTGGTCAAAATCAGGCAGGTTCAGACACTAATCTCATATTGAAACAGTTCGTTTGTGTAGAACAATTACTACATAACCGTATGAAATAAATTAGAATACGAAACACTAAGGTTAATAATACTTTAGATATATATATACCGGTACATATTTAACAGAAAAGGACTATACGATGTCAAGGCAAAAAGAAGGAAAGAAAAAATCGGATAAAACCGCTCCGAAAAAAACAGCGAAAGAAAAAAGAATAGCTAAAGATGTAAAACGTGATTTAAAAGCTAAGGGTATAACCGATTTAATAAAAGAACAAAAAATATGATTTCAGTACATAGGATGGGCATTCTCCTAAAGAAAACGGAATTGAACTTTGAAGATGAGGGTGTACTTAATCCGGGAGTAATTAAGGATGATGGCAGGATACATATGTTTTATAGAGCTGTTGCTACAGGCAATCGTTCTACAATCGGTTATTGTGAACTTTCTTCGCCTTATGAAGTAATAAAAAGAAATAAGGAACCATTATTATCGCCGGAGTACGATTATGAATCGCAAGGATTGGAAGATCCGCGAATTGTAAAAGTTGACAATACGTTTTATCTTACATATACTGCTTATAACGGAACAAATGCCTTGAGCGCATTAGCTACATCCACCGACTTAATTCATTGGGAAAAACACGGCATTATTGTGCCGCAAATCACTTATGATGAATTCCGATCCTATGACGAAAAAAATGAATTTTTGACTGAAAAATATGTGCGATACAATACAAACGCTAAAAGCCATGAGGAGGAGCAGAGTAATGTATATATTTGGGATAAGAACCTTGTTCTTTTTCCAAGGAAAATAAACAATAAGTTATGTTTTTTGCATCGTGTCAAGCCGGATATACAAATTGTTACGACGATAAACGATGTTAGTGAATTAACGAAAGAATTTTGGGAAGAGTATTTCGGTCGCTTTAGAGAACACATTGTTCTTAAGCCCAAGTATTCGCATGAAACCAGTTATATAGGTGGCGGCTGCCCACCGATAGAGACACCACTGGGTTGGCTTATTATTTATCATAGTGTACACGATAGTATTAAAGGTTATGTTTATTCCGCATGCGCAGCTCTTCTTGATTTGGATGACCCTCGTAAGGAAATTGCACGATTACCATACCCTTTATTTTCTCCCGAAAGGGAATGGGAATTAAAAGGTGAGGTGAATAATGTGTGTTTTCCTACAGGTGCCATAGTTGAACATGATCAATTGTACATTTACTATGGTGCTGCCGATGAACGAATTGCGGTGGCTTCACTAAACATAAATGAACTACTGGCAGAGTTGATGTTACATAAAATTTAAGGGAGTTTACCCATGAACAAAGAGAGTTTTGTATATCCGACACAACAGTTAATACCGAATCCGGGTAATGTGCCAGAGTTCTATAGAGCTAAAACCATCTCTCCGAATGCCAAAACAGCACTGCCCGAAATACTTTTTATTACATCATATCCGCCAAGAGAGTGCGGCATTGCAACATATTCTTATGATTTGCTTAAGGCATTAAACAATAAATACGAACGGTCTTTTCGCTTAAGTATTTGTGCTTTGGAATCGGAAGATGAAAAACATATTTACGTAGAAGAACCGAAATATATATTCAATACCGATCGTAAAAATTCTTTCGGTAGTTTGCTTTTTCAAATAAATAATGAAAAAAACATTCGACTGATTGTAATTCAGCATGAATTTGCATTTTTTGCCAATAGGGAGAGTCAGTTCAAATTACTTTTACAAGCCCTTATCAAGCCAATAATTTTTGCTTTTCATACCGTATTGCCAAAACCAAATGATATCCTAAAACAGCATGTGCAGGATCTTACCGAAGTTGCAAAGTCAGTTATTGTCATGACAAATTCCGCCGCGAGAATCCTGCGGAACGATTATGGTATTCCGTCTCGTAAAATCTCCGTTATTCCGCATGGCACTCACTTGGTCTCTCCGTTAAGCAAAGAAGATCTTAAACATAAATATGATCTTGCAGGCAAAACAGTACTTTCTACATTCGGATTATTGAATTCCGGAAAAAGTATAGAAACATCTTTGGATGCTTTGCCGGAAATTATTACTCAGTCTCCACAACTGATGTTCTTGATTATCGGCAAAACGCATCCTTCTGTTGTAAAACATGACCATGAAAAGTATAGAAAAATGTTGGAGGAAAAGGTTATTTCTTTGCAAATACAGAACCATGTACGATTTGTAAACAGTTATGTACCCTTAGATGATTTGTTGGAATATTTGCAATTGACTGATATTTATTTATTTACATCGAAAGATCCGAATCAGGCGGTGAGCGGTACATTCTCCTATGCGGTTAGTTGCGGCTGCCCCGTTATTTCAACACCCATACCCCACGCTAATGAAGTTCTAAAAAACGGTGCGGGAATAATTATTGATTTTGAAAATCCTCCGCAGTTGGCTGCAGCCGTTATAAAATTATTGAAGGATGATAAACTAAGAGAAGGTATCGTCTCCAAAGCACTTCATAAAATGGCATCCACCGCTTGGGAAAATGCTGCCATTACTCATGCCCAACTATTCAAAAAAATCAGTAATGAACCAATGGAGCTTAATCTGAAATTACCTGAAATAAACCTGAATCATATTAAAAGAATGACCACCGATTTCGGTATAATACAATTTTCCATTATAAATAAACCCGATATTAATTCCGGTTATACCATTGATGATAATGCCAGAGCTTTAATAGCCATGTGTCAGCATTTTGAACTTACCAATGAACAATCCGATATATCGTACATAAAAACGTATTATAACTTTATAAAGTTTTGTTTACAACCCTATGGAAGATTTCTGAACTATGTAAACCACTCAAAAGAATTTACACAACAGAATTACACCGAAAATCTGGATGACAGCAATGGCAGAGCTTTGTGGGCTTTGGGATATTTGATTTCCATGAGCGATATACTGCCTAAAGAATTAACGGAGGATGCTCGTAATACGATGAAAAGCGCCTTAATAAATGTCCATAAAATACACTCCACAAGGGCAATGGCATTTATTATTAAAGGTATATTTTATAGCAGTATGCAAAAAGAATACTCAGTCAATGATATTTCCTTGGTCGAACTTTTAGCCAATAGAATGGTTCAGATGTATAGGCATGAATCGGACGAATCATGGTGCTGGTTTGAAAGCTATCTTACTTATGGCAATAGTATATTACCGGAAGCAATGTTATACGCCGGTATTATTACCGGTAAATCCGTTTATAATGAGATAGCTTTACAATCATTTGATTTTCTGCTCTCAAAAACCTTTAAGGATGAAAAAATAAAAGTAATATCGAACAATGGTTGGCTGCATAGGGGTATGGATAGCGTTAAGGAAATTGACGGCGGCGAGCAGCCATTGGATGTAGCTTATACCGTACTTGCATTACATCGCTTTTATGACCATTATAAAAATAATGCCTATAAAGAAAAGATGGATATAGCATTCAGTTGGTTTTTGGGTAATAATCATCTGCGGCAGATTGTTTACAATCCGTGTACAGGAGGTAGTTACGATGGTATAGAAAAAAGCGGTGTCAATCTCAATCAGGGTGCGGA
>JALHLL010000186.1 GCA_022844575.1 bacterium | reverse complement strand
CAACACGTACTCGGTGTAGAGCGAATCCGGTTCGGCTGATTATGCTGAGTGGCTTCCGAAAAATGACCTAACCGAGAAATTTGACATTGCTGATATCGTTGGTGTAAAAGGCGGTAAAATCAGTAAAAACACATTAGGTGCGGAACAATTTATGGTTGTTTCGATGAGACCGATTGTACTTGGTAATACACCTGAAAAAGGAAAATCAAAAGAGTATGAAAAAGTTGCTTTTATGGGTCAGGTTCCGGTAAGAGTTTTAGGCAAAGTAAATCTTGGCGATTACATTTTACCAAGCGGAGGCAATAACGGTTTAGGTATGGCAATCACTCCGGCAAATATGAAAGCCGAAGACTATAAGAAAATCGTCGGTGTTGCATGGTCAGCAGGTAACAATGCTGATTTGAATGTTGTTAAAGTAGCGGTAGGACTTAATACGAACTCGCTTGCATCGGTTATCGAAAAACAAGCAGAAGAAATCCGCTCCTTAAAACAATCAGTTGCAAAAACGGATGAAAAACTTGACCAAATCAATTCGGCATTGGCAATGTTAGTTCCCGGATACAAACGTACGTTGAATATGCCTGAAGGCAGCAGCAAACCGGAAACAAAAGATTATCTTGACGAGGTATTGGGCGGTGTTCAGAAAACGAAAAAAGAACAAGCTGTCGCCAGTGTTTCTTCGCCGATTAAATCATCAATAAAACCTGTTACTTCTTCGATCAAACCGGTTAGCAATGGTAAATCATCAAGTGAACAAGTTAGTGTGCCGAGTGCATTCTTTACGGATGATATCATGAAAGAAGCATTTGAAATGGCAGAGAAAAACGCTATTGCATCAGGCGAGGATATATCAACACATCCTTTCTTCGGCAAAATAGCTTCCGATCCGGCGTACAGAGAAATAGCAATGAAAAAAATACAGAATGAATTGAATAAAACGGCAATTGACCAGTTGATTATTAACGGTACGAAAAAACAAACGAACAACTAATTCATCTACTATCATTGTCTAACAAAAAACAAAGAAATACTATGAAAACAATTTATAAGTTCTGTTCAATTCTAACATTTTTAATTCTGTGCATTGCAGTTTCATTTAATGCATCTGCCGAAGATTTCGAGTTCCAAACCTTTTTAGTGCGTGAAGTAACCAAACAGGTTACGCCGGCTGCCGCTGTAGATTGCGATGGTAACTCTACTCCGGCTACACCTATCGATTATACCGCTAATGAAGTTTTGAAAACGCCCGATGACTTTACGCAGATTGCATTTCGGGTTTACTATAGCGATGATTTGGTTACACCTGTGTATAACTTTCTGAACTTAGTTCCGACCACGCATTTTACTTTCGATGCTACATCGGGCAAAGTCACATATGTCATGGTGGGAATAGCTCAAACACGTAAGAAGCTTACAGCACGTATTTATCTTAATGGAGCGGGTACAGGTACTCCATTTGAAGAGAAGGAATTCTATACAAGTCAAGCGAATACCAATCCTCCCATCGGTACAATTATACCGTTTTACGGAACCGCTGCAACTGCGGCTACTTTAGAACTAGGGGGTTGGTTCCTTTGCGATGGCAGAACAATCGCTTCCATAAGTGATGATGTATTGTTTACTGCGGAAAAAACGGCATTGCAAAGTGTAATCGGTTCGGCTAGCTTACCTGACTTGCGCGGATTATTCCTAAGAGGTACTGATCCTTTGGGGACATATGATCCGACTGCAAGTAGGGCTATAGGTAATGTTCAGGCAAGTGGTTTTGCAGCACACACGCACGATTATGATAAGTCGAATACCCCTACGGGAGATCATAATATTACCTTAAATACAATTCCTGTCGATGTAACTTATGATGGAACTAGTCCAGTGTCCGTGCTTCAGTCGGCTATGCTTAATAATGGTAATCATTCGCATA
Source organism: bacterium (assembly GCA_022844575.1). Classification (GTDB taxonomy): domain Bacteria; phylum Bacteroidota; class Ignavibacteria; order Kapaibacteriales; family UBA961; genus UBA2353. Next base: position 5,054 of record JALHLL010000186.1, on the reverse strand, counting down.
CCATTAACTATACGAATACTGCAACATCAAGCACTGGCGGTGGTTTATCGGAGACACGTCCGGTAAATGCGGCGGTTAATTATTTGATTAAAGTGCGTTACTAATCGTTACTTTTTGTAAAAGACTAAGCCGAAGCTCATAAGAGTTTCGGCTTTTTTGTTTTTACAAAATCAGCGATAAAGATGATAATAGCGGTGAACGGAATATTGTGCGGGAATTTCTTTTTCCGAAAGCAAAAAATCGGCGAGTAATGATGAGCAGTACGGTGCATAAAAAGCCCCGCGTCCGCCAAGCCCATTAAGAATAAATATATTGTTATGGTGAGGGTGTCTTCCTATAACGGGATAACGGTCTTCAATTCCCGGACGAATACCTGCCTTATGATCTACTACTTCGGGTTTAATTCCCGTCATCGAAAAAAAATCTTGTAATAATTTATTTTTGGATTTTTCCGTGGGCATATAATCAAGTTGATTATGTTCTATCGTAGCCCCGATTCTTGCTGTGCCATTGTGAAGCGGAAGAAAATATGTACCATTATTAAGAATGAACTCATCGGATAATTGCTTAGGTATTTTTACGGTTAATACTTCGCCCTTAAATGGTGCGAAGGGTAAAAAAGACCATAAAGGATTATACATCATTTCCCAACCGTAACACATTATAACTGTTTGTGCTTCCTTCGTATAATGAGTATTATTATATGGGTTTGCACCGAATGTTGATGTCTGGAAAATTACTTTATCGGCAATAGTGTGCATCATTGTTTTAAGAAGACCTCTAATATCCAAATAGCCGCCCTTTTTTATTATACCGCAACCATAGGGAGCATGGAGAAAAGAGGTATCATATTTCTCAATCCATTCTTCATATTCCGCCGTATTATCTAACTTTCTAATCCAAGCATTTTGTTCCGTATTGTCGCGAAAAATTCTTATGATGGGTTTAGGGTGGAAAAATGTCTTTCCCGATTGCTCGGATAGAAGAGTATTAAGTGCTATAATGGAAGAAAGTATATCTTCTGCATTTATGGTTTTTACAATTCTTTTTCCGCTTACGGGGTTAATAATACCTGCGGCTACACGCCATGCTGCCGAATCAAAAGAATTATCAATAATTTTTATGGTAAGCGAATTATCACGAAGCAAAAGATTATAAGCGGTTAATATTCCCGCAAGTCCTCCGCCTATTATCAGAAAATCTTTCATATCGTAAAAAAAATACCTTAGTCGATATAGTAACTAAGGTATTAAAAACTATATACATTATTGTAAATATATGCGTACCATTATTTCATCATTGGGATTTGAACACCGAATTTTTGTGCATTTTCTTGTGCTCTTTCATATCCTGCATCCGTGTGGCGTATAATGCCCATAAACGGATCGTATGTTAGTACTCTTTCTAAACGTGCTTCCGCTTCAGGAGTCCCATCGGCAACAATCACCATGCCCGCATGTAGGGAATAACCCATACCCACACCCCCGCCATGATGTAATGAAACCCATGTTGCTCCGCCGATGGCATTAAGCGCAAAGTTCAGATATACCCAATCTGCTACGGCATCTGTTGTATCTTTCATTGCTTCCGTTTCTCTATTGGGTGAGGCAACGGAACCGCAATCCAAATGATCTCTGCCTATAACGATGGGTGCGGAAACCTTACCGTCACGTACCAAATCATTAAAGAGTTTACCGGCTTTTGCACGGTCACCATATCCGAGCCAGCAAATTCTGGCAGGTAAACCCTGAAAACGAAGCGAGTTCGATGCTTTGTTAATCCAATTATGTAAGGCGGTATCTTCAGGAAAAAGTTCCATTATTGCCTTATCCGTCACGGCTATATCATTCGGGTCACCCGAAAGAGCAACCCATCGGAATGGTCCTTTGCCATCACAAAAAAGCGGACGAATATATGCCGGAACAAAACCGGGATAATCGAAGGCATTCTCAACCCCATGTTCTTTTGCCATACCACGCAGATTATTACCATAATCGAATGTAATAGCTCCACGCTTTTGCATTTCAATCATAGTATGTACATGCACGCATATTGAATCGAATACACGTGACATATATTCATCGCGGTTTTGTTCTCTAAGTATATCGGCTTCCTGCTTCGATAATCCTATCGGATAGTATCCCCATAATGGATCATGAGCAGAAGTTTGATCGGTGAGTACATCGGGGATGATATTGCGTTGTATCATTTCCGGAAGAATTTCGGCAATATTGCCGAGTAATCCGATAGAAATAGGTGTTTTTTCTTGTATGTGTTTTTGTGCAATCTCCATTGCCTCATCCAACGTAAATGCCTTTACATCGCAATATTTATCATGAATACGTTTATCAATACGCGATTCATCAATTTCCACGCATAAAGCCACTGCACCGCAAAATGTTGCCGCCAAAGGTTGTGCTCCACCCATGCCGCCAAGCCCTGCCGTTACTAATAATCTGCCGGCAAGAGTGCCGCCGAAATGTTGGCGAGCACATTCGGCAAAGGTTTCATATGTTCCTTGTAAAATTCCTTGCGTACCTATATAGATCCATGAGCCGGCAGTCATTTGTCCGTACATCATGAGTCCGAGTTTATCCAAACGGTGAAATTCATCCCAATTTGCCCATTTGCCTACAAGATTGGAATTTGCAATAATAACTCGCGGTGCATCCGTATGTGTTTTTATGATTCCTACGGGTTTGCCGGACTGTACCAATAAAGTTTCATCGGGATTAAGGTTCTTTAACGAAGATAAAATCGCATCGAAACATTCCCAATTTCTTGCTGCTTTGCCCAAACCGCCATATACGATAAGTTCTTCCGGCTTTTCGGCATTTTCCGGATCGAGATTATTCTGAATCATACGATATGCTGCTTCTATCTGCCAGTTTTTACATGTTAAGGTGCTACCTCGCGGTGATTTCACTGTTCGCATAAAATTTATCCCTGCTTTTGTTTCGGTATTTGTTATACAAAATTACGTGTATTGTTGAAGTACTGATGAGTGCGGACATTTATGATTTAACAGAATGGACGATTATAATTTTCGTAATTTTGTAATTGACCGATTAGTCAGTCAAATTTTTTCATATTTGGAGATTCTTCAATGAGAAGTTCCGAAATTTACTTTTTAGCTGCCTTAGCAATGATATTTTGTCTTGTCACTCCGCTTAAATCTTTGGCGGGTGGCAGTCTTTCCGTTACGGTGAAAGGTAATTCCGTTCCACTACCCGATGCTGTAATTCAATTAGAACGCTTTACGAATGGCGGTAGTTTGCGTGGGGAAGTTTTATCATTACCGATAAGCCGACCTTTGAAAAGTATGCGTACACCTGCAAATGGTCAAGTTATTATTGATGATTTGGATGTAGGCAAATACCGCGTAACGGCACAGTTATTCGGGTGGAAGAGGACAGGTACGGTTGTTGAAGTTCTTGAAGGTAAAACCTCTACTATAATTTTCCATTTACCTCAGGAAGAATCGCGGTTGCAGGAAGTAACCGTTTACGGTGCAGCAAGGCGTGAGCAAAAGATTACCGAAGCACCTGCGGCTATTTCGGTCATTTTACCCGAAGACCTAAAAAAAGCAACTTCGCATGGGCAAATCGGTAAAACATTGGAGGGATTGCAGGGAGTTGATGTTGCACAATCGGGTATGAATGATTTTAGTATAAATACACGCGGGTTTAACAATTCGATTAACAGAAGAATGCTTGTTCTTATTGATGGTAGAGACCCATCAACGCCATTATTGAACTTGGTTGAGTGGAATTCTTTTCAGAACGATATGGCAGATATTAAGAGTATAGAGGTCGTTCGTGGACCCGGTTCGGCATTGTATGGCTCAAATGCCTATAATGGAGTCATTAATATTACAACTTTTTCCCCACGTGATGTTCTTGGCACAAGGGTTTCCGTTACTGGTGGTGAATATGAAACATTTAGACTAAATGGTCGACACGCAATGGCTGTGGGTGATAATCTTACGTTGAAAATAAATGCGGGATATTCTACCCAAAGACAATCTTGGGTACGTTCACGACAGGCAGTAACAGGTTCATTAGAATATCCGGGTTTGGCTCCCGATCTTACAGATCTTCCTTCCGGGCCTGTAGGTACTTACCGTTTGGGTATGCCCAATAGAATTTTGAATATGGATTCTTTAATCAATGCTCATAAAAATGCATATAACTATTTCGGTACGGCACGCTTCGATTATAATTTTTCCGATAATGAACGTGTTCTTGGGGAATTAGGGTATTCGCATTATGGTAATGAGTACTTTGTCAATCAGACAGGGCGTATTCTTATTCCCGAAGTAGAAAAACCTTTTGCTCGACTTGCTTATAACTCACCTCATTTTAATGTACAGGGACATTGGTATCGCCGTAATACACCCGTACCGCAAATAGTAATGAATGCGCGTGCTACATCCGCCGAACGTTCCGATGTTTATGTTGTGGATGCTCAATGGAATGATAACTTGCTTGATGATAAGTTAAAAGTAATTCTCGGAGCTTCACATGAATATCAGCATGTAAATACAAGTATTGTAGGGGCGTTACCGTTACTCTCCCCCGATAACTTACATAATAACTTTAGCGGTGTGTACGGACAAGCGGAATATTCTCTTTTGGCTAATCTTCAAATAGTCGGAGCTTTACGTTATGACCGCTCTACATTCTTTGAAGATCAGATTTCACCGAAAGCAGCTTTAGTGTACACTCCGGTATCGGGACATACGGTACGCGCAACGGTTAACCGTTCGTTCTTGCGTCCGAGCTATGGTGATATAAATAGACGTTCACCAGCAGGCGGCGCATTCAACTATGCAAAAATTGATTCTTTAGTAAATGCTTTAACAGGCGTTAATAAATTAGGAATTACAACAGCTTCTCAGTGGAATTTGGGTAATCCCAATATTAAACCGGAAGTGAGTATGTCTTATGAATTCGGCTATAAAGGTATCATAACAAAAGAATTGTTTATTACCCTCAATGCCTACTATAATCGCCGTTCAAACTTTATTTCCAATCCATTGGGCGGACTTGCAC
>JALHLL010000185.1 GCA_022844575.1 bacterium | reverse complement strand
ATACCCATTTCCGCAGCTCTGCCTATTCCCGCAATAAGTGCCGTCGGTGTTGCCAAGCCCAAAGCACAAGGGCAAGCAATAACCAAAACACTTATTGTTGCCATAAGTGCATTCGCAAAATTTCCGGTTAATACTATCCAAAACAAAAATGTAAGTATTGAAAGTACGATTACCGCCGGAACAAATACTGCTGCAATTTTATTCACATATTTTTCAATGGGTGCTTTACTTCCCAAAGCATTTTTTACTCTTTTAATTATTTCCGCCAGAATAGTATGCTCCCCTACCCTATGGGCGATAAAACGAATCGGAGAACCCGTGTTAATTGTACCTGTATTAATTGTATCGCCTATTGTTTTTTCGACGGGTATCGGCTCACCTGTTAAAGAGCTCTCATCAATAATTGTCGTCCCAAATGAAATAATACCATCAGCAGGAATCCTCTCACCCGATTTTACTATAATTTCATCGCCTGTTAATAGGGCATCGGTTGGAATACTTACTTCCGTATTATGCCTTAATACTCTTGTAATGGCAGGACGCAAACCTATTAATTTTTGAATTGCCTCACCCGTTTTATGTTGGGCATTTTCTTCCAATAATCTGCCCAATAAAATAAATGCCGTAATAATGGCGGCAGACTCGAAATACACATGCGGATGAATACCGTGACGAAGCAAAAAATCGGGCATTATGGTAGCAATGGCACTATATGCAAAAGCAATACCCGTACTTAATGCCACCAATGTATCCATAGAAAGTGATTTGTGGCGAACATTCTGAAAAGCCGCAATAAAAAACTGCCTACCCGAAATACATAATATAGGAGCGGTTACTATCATCGAAATCCAATTTCCGACAACTCCCGAATCATGAAAAAACATCCCTATAATAAATACAGGTACGGCAAGTAATACGGCAAGTATCGTATTTTTCTTTAAGGTACTGATTCTATTATTATAATGTATCTCTTGGGTAAATACACTTTGTTGCGGCATTAAAGAAAAACCGGCATCATGTGCCAAAGAATAAATTTTTTCATCTGCTATTTTATCATCGGACTTAAATACAATTCTTGCACTTTTGGATGCAAAGTTTACCGTAGCATCGGTAATGCCTTCTTCTTTATTCAGTAAGTTTTCCAATCGTGCGGCACATGAGGCACAACTCATGCCGTCAACCTCATAAAGGGTACACAAATCATCGGATACCCGCGTACTGTCAATGTCCATGTATAGTAAGTTCTGCTATCGTAGTAAAAGTTAGCATGAAGCCGTTTGTATAGTGTTTTTATTACAAAGTTGTTCACGAAGCAAAGGTTATGGGGGCGACAAGTTCTTATAATTCGGAGCGGCGGAAAAATCTGAAAATGAGAGATTCTTCTCCTCATTCGGGCTGATGCCTCGTATATGTTTCTATACAAGCAGCATAATATGAAATAGTTAGGTTACGACTGAATACATGAGTACATCTTTTTTACATATCGCTTTACATCACTACCGACATGTTTTCATGTTCGGCACAATCTACACGAATCTCTGTTGCCTTTAAAGGTGATTGTAATAGCTTGCAAAAGTGATTTCCACTTTCATAGCGATAGTGGGTGCAGGTAAAACACATTCTCTGCATTGTAATAATGCCCGCTTGATTCAGTTCATAAATAAGCTTGAGCAAACCTGAAAGCATTGCCTCTTTTTGTGCTTCGTTTAATGTGTCCAATGGTTTTTCGATAGCAAAAGCGAAGTTCGCCGATTTTTCGGCAGTTTGTTTGCCTTCATTCGTTAACCCGATAATGTAACTTCTTGTGTCTATGGGGTCATCAAACTTTTCAATCAATCCCTTTTGCAAGAGTAATTTTACGCTATCGCTAATGGTAGCTTTTGTCATATTGAATTCTTGAGCAAGATAGCTCACTTTACATTTTTCCTGAGAATGAAAAAGTAAAAAAATCAATATTTGAATTTGTATGGGACTTAGAGTATTCTCTTTGCTTTCATTCCAAAGTAAAACCCGAAAGGCCTCGGAAATTCTTTCCAAAGCCACAACGATTTTACTTTCTATCCTTTTATTCTGTCGATTTATATCAAAAGCCGGTTCCATTCAGTTACAGTTTTCCATTTCATAAATAAAGTACCCTTGTCGGTTTACGGCTTCCTCCCAATGAGGCTTTACTGTTTCTACATGACAAAAGATACACTCTTTTGAAGTTAATACTTGCCCTTCTTCTCCTTTTTGTTTCAAATATACTTTACCGTAATTATAAATGGTTTCTTCGTCTCTGATTTCTTCGGGTGCGATAATATCAAAGTGCATCACACTTCCGTCTTTTCTCGTTACATAGGTATCCCAGACAGCAACTTTCATAAGTATTATTTACATTGTTAAAAAAAAAGAAAATTTAATTGTTATGAGTATGCATTATAGAATCACGGATCGGGCAATTCGGTCTTGAAACATATACGTTCGTTCCAATATGATTATGGATAACCGATATACCCTTTCATGTGAAGCAAGGGCGCAATATAAAAAACCCCACAAAATTAGCTCACTAATTTTGTGGGGTGGTTTTTTTTATCCTCTCACGTCGGCTAAGGAAGCCCCGAAATTGATATGCAATACATTACCGTTAGTGGTAAGTAAAGCCGGAACAGATTTTACACCGACTTTTTCCGCTTCGTCAATGCGGCTTCGATCTTCGCCTATGTGAACGACTTCTACATTGCTCGAACCTAAAAGGTTCACAATGTCATGCTCGGCGCTTACGCATACAGGGCATCCTGCATGATAGAAAACTGGTTTCGTCATTTTTTTGAGTAATAAAGTGTATTCGGCACTATTGCCGCTACAAATATAGTTAGGTTTCCTAACTATGCAAAACTTTTTATCGATTCTCTTCTTTTTAAGTCTTTTTTCCGGGAATGAAGTATAGCATAGAAATGGGCGTGAAGGGACAAAACTGGGTCTAAGTGATCTCTCTTATATGAAATCGCTGAATGCCTCCCGCTAAGTAAGCAGAGTGTTTCAATTGCATACTTACGGCTGTACATGAGTACGCTCAAATTTATGCTCATTTGTCTGTCACTCAGCTTTCGGCATTGTTCGTGGGTCAGTAAAAAGCACCTGAAAATAGTCGAAAAAATACCGCTAAAATACCCTAAATAAACCTTCAATTTATTGCATAAAATACCCTAAAAATGCGCATTTAATACCCCAATTTTCAGCTGTTCAATAATAGCCACTACCCTTAAAAAACGTGGTCAATATTAGCCATCGGAGGAGGATGTTGTCAAAACACCCCAAAAACACCCTTTTTCACACTTTTTTACAGAAAAAAAGTCAAAAAATGTAGTATTTCTGTAGTAACGGTTCTGAGCGAGTTTGCCGTAAATTGCATATAGAAATCGGGTGGGTTTTCATCTATGCTTTTGAAAACTCGATTTTATCTCAAATTAATTATCAGAAATTATGGAAAATAATAACAGGATTTTTTGGATTCTTAAAGGCAAATAAAAGCCCCCTTCCGTGTGCGTTATGAATTTGAAGTGGAAAGCAAATCATAACACAGGCTCAAAGTACGAAAGGGGTACTGTACTCTATATCTTAACAAAAGTTGTGCGCATAATGCGTAAGCAATGATTACTATGCTTATAGTTTGTGCTACTTCTTAAAAGGGATATATGATGATTTGGTGTTACGATGAGTTATAATTTTCTTCGTAAGCACCTTAATCTTCCATAGCTTATTTGCAAAACTACACTTATTGTAATAAGCGACAAACTCAATCGGCCGTAGGCAATGAAGTTGAGCAAGCGGTATGGCAAGTATTCATTGCATTAGTAACGGATAGTTCGTGTAAAAATTGTTCCAAGTCATTTATGCGGCGGATCTTAACGATTGTAGTGTATTGTGTTCCACGGGGCGATGGAAAAGTGAGCCTCCCTTCGCTCTGTAAATCCTCTTTCAAAAGAAGAGGATTTTTTTTATGCTATACCATTGATCCCCCGCACTAGGTGTCGAAAACACCACGCATTTGTGCATCATTTTGTCACACCTATCAAGTTTTTACCATACACTATATCATTCGGTTCCCACAATTCAATTTTGTTTCCCTCCGGATCGAGTATATGGATGAACTTACCATAATCATATGTCGCTACCGTATCAAGAATGGTTACGCCCCCATTCCTTAACTCCTTTACTAAAAATTCCATATCATCCACCCGATAGTTTATCATAAAGTCTTTTACAGAGGGTGCGAAGTACGTTGTCGTTTCTTTAAACGGACTCCATTGTGTATATCCCTTTTTTGTGGAATCATCACTTAACCGCCATTCAAAACTTGTTCCGTACTTATCGGTATTTATCCCCAAGTGTTTACCATACCACTCCTTCAATACTTTCGGATTTTTGCATTTGAAAAATATACCGCCAATTCCACTTACTTTTTGGGGAGTTTTTTTATCTGCAGCATTATCCGTTATATAATGTGCCGCATAACCGAAGCCGAACATACATAATGAGAGTAGAGTAATCAGTATTTTCTTCATGGTATTATTTTTCTATTCTTTTGGATGATTGTTAATGATAAACCGTTAAGAAGTCCTAAAATAAAACCGCCAAACAATATGAAAACAATATTTACAATTAACATTTGCAATTTATCTGGCGATGAATAATCAACATGGTTCATACGAACAATGGAATATGCCGTAAACAGCCAACCTGCCGTATTCGTTACAACCATTAAAATTGTTTTATTATAATCTTTTCTTTTTAGGATGAAATGATAGAATAAGCCGGAGAACAAACCGCTAAGACCACCGCATATAATTAAATACACCTCATGGGTATTTATCTGCATCGTCGAAAATCGGATAATATCAAATAAAATAAACGGCAAACCGATGCCGATAACCGAAGCCCAAAACCACTCAAAGCCAATCCCTAACTTTTTACGCAAAACATAATACTGTATAAGCCCCATACCTATACCGATGCCTACGCCAAGTTGAAATTGCAATCCTTCTATATTGAACAATTCCATGATATTGGAAATCAGAATAATAAACACTATTCCTATAAACCAACCCAAAAAAGTAATACCTACCCACTTTAAGACGCCAATTGGATTGTTACTCGATATATTGCCATTTTGTACTGTAATCATAAACTCAACGGATAAGAGATGATACTTTACACTTATAAACAAGTATGCTATTATACACAGACGAATTTCCTGTTTAACTGAACAGCTGTCAGCTATTTATACCAATGTTCCACCGTATCGGTATTTTCCTGATTTTCACCCATATTGTTGATATCATGATGCTGAATATAGTGCAAAGCAAGCGCATTCATAAAACTAAGTACCACACCCATTATTATAATAACCAAGCCATTAATAAGTAGGAAAATTTCATCACCTTCAAGATAACTTTGAAGGCTATTATTATAGTTAACAAGCATAGCATTAGCTAACCATGCAACCGTATTTGTTACGGCATATACATAGGTATTTGCGTACTTTAATTTCTTCAGGATTTTAGCATGGAAAAACCCTACAATAACTCCTCCCATAGCCATTTTAAACACATTAATTATTTCGAGAGACCAATTCCACTTAAATACCAAAACAACAAAATCAACGAATACAAATGGTATAAGCAATCCGACAACATAGCCGATAGCCCAATCCCAATTAAGCACATAAAGTCTGCGCAATACATTAAGTTGTAAAATCCCTATCGGTACACCATACGATAGTGCTATAGGAAACTGAACCACTTTAGCATCACTTCCGAACGTCGAATACATAATCAGAAGCAGAAAATTGCCAATCGCATATCCGATTATTGTTCTGTTGAACCACGTTCTAAAAGGAATAGTATCATCCATACTTTATCATTTTTTATGTATAAATTTCATATGTCAATTAACTAAATCCGCTACCCATATATATATTCTCATTATCCCATAGGTGTGCAAATTTCCAATAAAAAGCCGTCAATATCACGGATATAGGCAACAGTTTGTTCTTATCACAATACTTGTTCAGTGATTAGATATTCAGATTTCAGCTGACTTTTACACAGTAAACTCAACACCCCAATTTAAGAGTCCTCGATGAAACTCAGACACTTAAACATGTAAGAAACATATCTTGACACTTCTTCCGCAGACTATTCAAAGAAATATTTCTTTCGTCTCATCATTAGTAAGTCATCTGTCTTCTTTTCGTGTATTGCTTTAAGTTCTTCATTACCGCCATCACACATATAATGCAATTCATTAAGTACATCGTAGTATAAAAATGGTCCGGCAAACAAACCTAAGTCCTTGTAGCGGTTTTTAACATTTATTCTCCAAGGGAATAGTCCATTTACTTGTGTTTCATAAGCGATCACATGCTCAAAGTCAATGTTCTCTTTTTCCGGCACTATCTGATTTGTTGAGTAACGGAAGTAAAACCAACCGGCATACACCTTGCCATAAGCATCTATGCTGATAGTCCTACCACTTAATAACCACAGAATAAAGAACATAAAACACAATGACAATAGTACAATTTTGCTCTTTATGAAATCTTTTATTAAACTATTGAAATAGAATACAGCACATATAGCAAACAGGGTAATAAACACAATTTGCAACCAAACATTTCCAATGAACGTATGGAAAAGCATTTCACTCCCGGCTATAAATTTGTACTCACCTATAGCGGGCGAGATGCATAATGATGTACAATACAGCATTACACATAACATAACTGCAAATACTAATACCATTCGAACCCTCAGAATAGCCAGTGCAAAGGCTCACCAAACAATGAGCATCCCGTGTCCATTAAATAATGTTTGTTTTCAAGCTTTCTCATTATCCCATAGGTGTGCAAATTTCCAATAAAAAGCCGTCAATATCACGGATATAGGCAACAGTTTGTTCCCATGGCTTTAGGATAGGTTCTTCAATAAGGGTTGCGCCGTTCTGTATAGCATTATTTACCGTTCCTTCTACATCATCGGTAACCAAACCCAATTCGATACCGAATGGTTTTTGGCTTAATGAACTTTCCAT